>JAJRXO010000292.1 GCA_024276255.1 Chloroflexota bacterium
GGGGTTGATCGGCCCCAATGGCGCTGGCAAAACCACTCTTTTTAATTGCATCAATGGTGTGTATGCCCCGACCGAGGGCAAGATCATCTTTCGGGGTGAGGAGATCACCGGCCTGCCAACGTACCGGGCTGCTCATCTGGGGCTGGCTCGCACCCATCAGATCGTACGCCCCCTGAATGAGCTGTCTGTGCGCCAGAATGTGATTGTGGGCGCATGTTATGGTCGCCAAAACCTGCGCTTGCGGGAAGCGCGGCATGTGGCCGAGGAGATCATGGAATTCGTGGGCCTGGACGAACGGGCGGATGTACTGGCCAGCAGCCTGAACGTGGCCCAGAAAAAACGCCTGGAACTGGCCCGCGCCCTGGCATCCCGTCCCTATCTGCTCCTGCTCGATGAGGTGCTTGCTGGCCTGAATACGTCCGAGGTGAGCGCCATGCTGGACACGATCCGGGCCGTGCAGGAGCGCGGGATCACCATTATCATGATCGAACACATCATGCATGCCGTGATGAATCTCTCTCATTACATTATTGTACTCAACTACGGCGAACTCATTGCCAAGGGCTCGCCCGAAGAAGTCGCGCAAAATCCACAGGTTATCGAAGCTTATCTCGGCGATCCCGAGCTGGCTGAACGCTTACTGGCGGAGGATAAAGCCTGATGTCTGTACTCGAAATCCGCAACATTACTTCCGGCTATGGCGAACTGCAGATCCTGTGGGGGGTGGATATGGGCATCGAGGAAGGCCAGCTCACGGCCCTGGTGGGATCAAATGGGGCTGGAAAAACCACCCTCTTGCGCACGATCGTGGGTCAGCTCAAGCCGTGGCAGGGACAGGTGCTGTTCCAGGGCGAGGATGTGAGCCATCTCCCTCCCTACACCAAGGCGGAGATGGGCCTGATCATGGTGCCCGAAGGCCGTCAGCTTTTTACCGATATGACGGTGCGGGAGAATCTGGAAATGGGCGCTACTCCGAAACGGGCCCGCGCCGGCGCCAGCAAGCGTCTGGAAATGGTGTTCGAATTCTTTCCCCGCCTCAAAGAGCGTATCGATCAGAGAGCCGGTACCATGAGCGGCGGTGAACAGCAGATGTTGGCCGTGGCCCGCGGCATCATGTCGGACCCGGTTGTGCTGATGATTGATGAACTCTCCCTCGGCCTGGCGCCTGTTCTCACCCTCGATCTGTTTCAGTCGCTACGTAAACTCCGCCGTGAGGGCATTACCATTTTACTGGTCGAACAAAATGTGCGTATGGCCCTCAAGGTCAGCGACTACGCGTTCGTGCTGGCCGAGGGCAAGATCGAGATGCAGGGGCCTTCGCAAGTGGTGGAACAGGACGAAGCCGTGCGTACAGCTTATCTGGGCATTTAGCGCCGTTTTTTCAGATGGATTCGTCAACGGGGCCGGGTCAGATCAGCCGACCGATGTGTTTCTGGCCTGGCCGGGTTCGCGGTTGTGCTTCCTACCTGGTTGTGCTTCCTACCTGCTGTTCATTCGCGTTCATCGATCCCTTCCATCACCCCGAACAGTACCTCCCGGAAGAACGTTTTCAACCGTTGTTGGGCCCGTTGTTGATCCGCATCCATATTACCCACTGCGATATCCCCCAGAATGACGTTCTCGATGCGATCCACAAAAAAATAGAAGCGTTCGGCAGCCTGGATGGCAGTGCAGCCGGCAGCGGCCAGGCGGCGGCCGGTTTCGTAACCCGAACGCCGTGCCTGCCGTAACACGGATGCGCAGTTCTGGCGGCGGGCCACATATTGCACAGCCAGGGCCAATAGCTGGCGGCCTGCCTGTCGTTGCGCTTCCTGCACGGCAGGAGACAGCAACCTCCTCTGCGCCTGAGAGGAGGAGGACAGGCGGCTGCGTACCTGCTGCAGCACCGTGTCGGGTACCCGGCTGGGCTTTTCCAAAGTATGACCGTTTTGCAGACGCCTCACATCTGCGGCCGCGAAAATACGCTGACCTCCGGCTGTACGTCGATAGGGAATCCTACCCTCGTCAGCCCAACGGCGCAGTGTCCGGGGCGAAACCCCCAGGCGTTTGCTGGCGGCTTGCAGTCGCAGCCAGGGTTTGGTGGAGTTGTCTTGGGTCATAATCAGGAATACATGGTGGAAAATCGAGCACCCCCGGCAGGATTCGAACCTGCGACCTTAGGATTAGAAGTCCTCTGCTCTATCCACTGAGCTACGGGGGCACATTGATTCGATTGTACCGACGACCGGGATGGAAGTCAAAGCCGGGGAGCAGTCGGGGGTGAAAAAGTGTTTGTGTTCGTTGCGGTTGGAGGCACTGGCCTCGACAGCGTGAACCTGTAAAAAGGCCCCCGGGATTGCCCGGGGGCCGGATAAGTGCTGGTCGTGCACCTCCCGTCGACCTCCGCCTACGGTCATTGCTTTCCGGCAAGACGAGGCAGGCTTCCTTGTGGCACCCGTGAGTAACTGCTTAGGGCTGCTACCTTCCGGTCCTGACCCGGTTCACAGGCTCACGCCGCACAAGACCCACGCCGTACAATACCGACGCGATATGCACGTCGCGCAAGGCCTTGGGGAGGAGTTCGATCCCGCTGTAGCGGATTGCGGGTACAGGGCACCGCTAGCTCCCCATCTAGCACGACCACCCCGATCTTACCTGCAAAGAGGGTGTTTTGTCAAAGAACGAGAGGATGCGTTTTATCAGGCCCCAGTCTTATCGCACCCACATCCACAGCACAAAACCGGCGTAGACCGACAGCAATATCCAGCCTTCCCGTCGGCTGAGCACTCGACCGGTGGTGAGAAAGATAAACAGCAGGATGACGGTACCCAGCAGGGCCTCGGTGGCCTGCCACAGGTCCGTTGTGCCTACGCGTACAGATCCTCCCTGCAGCAGCATGACCAGCGCCCAGGGTAAACCCAGGCCGATGAGGATGTCGAACACATTGGAGCCGATGGCATTGGCCACGGCCATATCCCCGCGGCCCTGTCGGGATACCACGACCGACGCCATCAGATCGGGTACTGATGTGCCGCCGGCCAGCACCGTGAGGCCAATAAGCACCGGAGGCACACCGATGGCCTCGGCAAAGGCGACGGCCGCATTGACCAGGAACCAGCTGAAGATGCCAATGAAGGCAATGGAGACAAGAAAACCGCGCAGGAAGTGCTGCTGGACATCGCCTGTGAGCAGCCCCATCGCGCGGGTGATCAGCAAACTGATCCTGCGGAAATAGCCTCCACGCTCGTGCTCTTCACTGAGCGTCTCCTCCACCATCTCGATGACACCGATCTCCCTGCCGTGGCTGAAAGCATTCCAGTTGAATAGCACGAGGATATAGACACCGTACATGGCTACCAGGGTCAGCGCTTCGATCAGTGTGACAGTGCCGTCGCGGAAAATAAGCAGCAAGATGCCGATGCTGGCGATGTAAACCACCACATCGCGGACGACGACGTTCCAGGTGATGCGGGCCGGTCGGGCCAGCGCAGACATGCCCGTGATGACCAGGATGTTGAACACGGCCGAGCCTACAATAGTGCCTGCCCCCACATCGCTGTGGATGCCTCCTTTCTGGAAAAGCGTCAACAGGGCAATCGCCAGTTCCGGGGCTGACGAGCCCATCGCCATCAGCGATGCCCCCGCCACGTTGTGCGGCAAGCGTAGACGATGGCTGATCTGATCCAGGCTAATGATGAAGTATTCATTTGTGACGATGCCCAGCAGGTAAATCGCTATGAGGATAATGAGGAGATTGAGGAGGATGGCGATCATGGGGGTCAGGCTCCTGTTTTTTGCAGGATGGGGTAATGGGGGGAACCAAGTCGGATAAGACATCATTGTACCTGTTGCAGCATCAAAATGGGAAAACTGCTCTGATTCGGGCTGCTGCTTGCGGGCAGCCATGTGTTTTCAAGTTTGAAGCCGCAGGCGACACGGACGGTTGCCCGCCGATAC
>JAJRXO010000293.1 GCA_024276255.1 Chloroflexota bacterium
CATTATCGGGTTTGCTTCCGGGCCTATACCTGGTTTTATATTCCCCTGCATCATGTCTACATCGATCTGGAGCCTGCCGGTGTGCGGGCGACCAGCGGCGGTGTGATCCCACTCAGTGCTTCCTGCTGGGTTCAACCCTGATTCTCTCTCCTTCCAGGCGGTTTTATGTCCCGAAACAACTTAGTGTATGTAATATTGGCCCTGATCATTGCCTGTTGCACTTTTCTCGTGGTCAGCTCCAGTGTGGCTGTGTTTGTATGGGGCAACGTGCGCGATCGCACGATCTCGCAGAGTGAACATCCGCTGGTGCCCGTGCCCCTGGATAGTCCGACGCCCCGGCCGTTGCGGCGTCTTACCCCCACAGTCCCCCCTCCCACAGGCACGCCGTCTGCGCCCGTCGCCACGGTCAGCGCCCGTCCCAGCACCGATGAGCTGATCGAATCAGTGATCGTTCCTGTCAATGATCCCCGGGATCTGGTGATGAGACTCAAACCCGAGGTGGGCGAGCCGCCGCTGGTGGTGAACGACGTCCCGCCCGACTACCATGAAGGGGACCGTCTGCAATTCTGGGTGGGCAATTTGGATACCGACGAGAACTTTCAGATCGAGGCTGAGCTGGTGGTGAAAAGCAAGCATCTGTACATGTGGGTGGAAGTAGGGGCCAAGGTGGATGAAAGGGATTTGCGGCGGGCAGCCGCCTTTTTCGATGATCAGATCTATCCTACTGACCGGGCCTTTTTTGGCAGCGAATGGTCTCCCGGCATTGACAATGATCCGCGTTTGCACGTGCTGCATGCCACCGGCATTGGCAGCAGCGTGGCCGGTTATTTCTCCTCTGCCGATGAAATCTCCAGCCTGATCAATCCTTACTCGAACGAGAAGGAGATGTTTTACATCAATCTGGATAACAACAAACCCGGCTCTCGTTTTTATAACGGCACGCTGGCGCATGAATTCCAGCATATGATCCACTGGTACGAAGACAAAAACGAGAGCACGTGGCTGAACGAGGGCGCCTCCGAACTGGCCACCCAACTCAATGGCGTGGCTCGCAGCGACAACTATGTGCGTCCCGATCAGGTATTTGCCAGTGATCCGGATCTGCAGCTCAACGCCTGGCCCGATCCTGATGAGGGTGATTCATATCCGCATTACGGCAATTCGTACCTGTTCCTGAATTATTTCCTCAGTCGTTTTGGTGAGGAGGCCACCAAGGCCCTGGTGGCTGATCCCGAAAACGGTATGAAGTCGGTGGATGATGTGCTGAGTGATCTCAAGCTGGGATTGACAGCAGATGATCTGTTTGCTGATTGGGTGGTGGCCAACTGGCTGGATGATCCCACTCTGGATGACGGACGTTGGGGCTACCCCGACTTTGATCCCGACAGCATGGCTGTGGCCGATGGTTATTCTCGCTTACCGGCTCGCGGCGAGGGTGAGGTGCATCAGTATGCCGCTGATTATATCTCCATCGATGCCAGCGGTGATGTCAGCATTGCCTTTGCCGGCGATGTCACCAATCGTCTGGCTGCCACCGATGCCTACAGCGGCGACTGGGCGTGGTGGAGTCATCGCGTGGATGAGTCGGACACGCGGCTCACCCTGCCTGTGGATCTGTCGGACGTGGATAGTGCCACGCTGAAATTCCGCACCTGGTACGATCTGGAATCGATGTGGGATTATGCCTACATTGAGATCAGCAACAACGGCGGCAAGACGTGGACGCTGCTGGAGACAGACCGCACCACCCGTGAAAACCCGCAGGGCAATGCCTATGGACCTGGCTACACCGGTTTCAGCGGCGAAAACAGTGCTCGTTGGGTGCAGGAAAAGGTGGATATCAGTGATTTTGCGGGTCAGCCAGTGCTGTTGCGCTGGGAATATGTAACCGACGCTGCGGTTACGCATCCCGGCATGTTTATTGATGATGTGGAGATCCCCGAGATAAGTTTCTTCGACGACATGGAGGGCGGCGAGGGCGCCTGGCAATCGGAAGGTTGGATTTTGACCAATAACATCCTGCAGCAACGTTGGTTGGTGCAGGCGATCGGCCGGCACAGC
>JAJRXO010000294.1 GCA_024276255.1 Chloroflexota bacterium
GCCACCAGCAGATCCACCAGCTCGCTCATGTTGCGGCGGATCACCTCCTCCCGCTGCTGAATACCGGCCTGCAGCCGTACTTCGGCCAGCTCGGCCAGCTCGGCCTGATGCGCATCCAGCCAGCGTTGCACTGCCTCGGCATTCCCCAGCAGATCCTCCGGGATTTGTAAATGCGCCGGGGTTTTGATCATGTGTTCCTGAGCAGCGAAGATCACGCCGCCAGAATTAACCAGAAAATCTGAGGCGATCACCGTTCCCTGTTGCCAGTACACCGCGCGCTCCATGCGCAGCCGTCTTGCTCGCTGCTGCGGGTCCGGCGAATAGGTATTGGCGCCTTCAACGATCATCGACCAGTGGCCGCGTTTATCCACCGTCATCGAGGGGCGGCTGTCCGTTGTCACATCCAGATAATTGGCAATCGGTGCTGCTGGCACTAGACAGAATGCATCTTCGCGTAACAGATCATTGGGGGCGTTGGAAAACTTGGTGTCCGGCCATGGGCTGCGCGTATCCTGCAAATGTTGTAGAAAATGGCGGAAACTCACCAGGCCGTTTGCATCCCGCTCGGCCAGCAGATCCGCAATAGGCAGGCCCCGGGCGCGGTACAGATAGCCATGTGCGTCGCTCAGCCCCACGATGCGCGGGGGCGGCTGCCTTTGTTCCAGGATGCGGGCGACATGAGAGCCCACGGCCCCAAAGCCCTGAATCAGAACCGTCAACTCCTCCCGTTCTGGTACTCGCAGATCGGAAAACTGCGGCAACACGCGTAATCGTTCCACTTCATCCAGCAGTGCATACAGCGCGATCACCACCCCGCCGGCTGCCGCGCCCAGTTGATCGATACGGTTACCGCCCATATCCACCGGCTTCGACAGGGCGTTGTCCAGGCCATTCTCGATCGCGATGGTCTTCATGTCGGCATCATTCGTGCCCACATCCGGCCCGGGCAGATACATATGACGATAGCGCCGGATCAGGTGCGCAAAGCGACGCACGATCTCGGTGTGTTCGGTTGCGCTCAGCGGTCGGTCGGGCGCCACAATGCCTGCTTTGCCGCCGCCATACGGCAGATCAGCTGCCGCATTTTTCAGCGTCATCCCACGCGCCAGGTTAAATACCACCCCTGGCGTGATCGTAGCCAGCATGCGAATCCCACCCATCGATGGCTGTCCCATGGCCAGATTATCCACCACCAGATAGCCTCCCACTTCCAGATCCTCCTGCTCATCCCACATACACACCACCAACCGCGGGCCCAGGCGATCCACTTCAATGCCCAGGCGATGTAAACGCTCCACATCGCTGGCATGAAATTCCATAAATGCCAGTTGACCGTCTCGTTGCAGGCGGTTGCGCCATGTGCGCTCGGGCAATACGGCGTGCAAAAAATCATGCATCTGTTTGGGGATCATCGTCGATCACTCCTTGGGTATTGATTTCAGGTCGGGTTTAGTTCTGAAGACGGGCACAGATCGTTCAGCGTGCAGGCGGTGCAGTCAGGCTTGCGGGCCTTACATACACGCCGTCCATGAAAAATCAACAGATGGGCCAGATCGATCCAGTCCTCGCGGGGGGTGATGGCTATCAACTCCTGTTCGATTTTCTTGGGGTCTTTGGCCTTCACCAGCCCCAACCGTGTTACCAGTCGTTTGACATGGGTATCGACCACAATGCCATCGGCGATTTCAAAGGCGACACCCAGCACTACATTGGCCGTCTTGCGGGCCACGCCGGGCAATTTCAGCAGCGTAGCCATGTCTGCAGGCACTTTTCCATCATACTCATAGGCCACGATCTGTGCTACCTCCTGAATATGGCGGGCTTTGTTGCGATAAAAACCCGTGGAACGAATTGCTTCTTCGATCTCGCTGCGCTCGGCGTCAGCAAAGGCCCGCGGCGTGGGAAAACGCTCGAACAGCGCCGGCGTTACCTTATTCACTCGCTCGTCGGTGCATTGTGCCGAGAGGATGGTGGCCACCAGTAATTCCCATGGCGTACGGTGTTGCAAGGCACAGCAGGCGTCGGGATGCGCCAGGCGCAGACGGCGTATGATTTCCGGTAAACGTTCGCTGGGAGGGCTATGTGCATCCAGATTTGTCATAGACTTATTGTACCACGAATGCGCTATTTCCGACGCATTTTCACGTCGATCCGCCAGGGACTGGTTGCGCCCGCGTCGATAGTAAACGCCTCAGCCGTGACCATCTGATAGGCTTCATGATACACCGCAATACCGTAGGATTCACCGGGCGTCAGGCGGGCGTTGAGTTGATAATTGCCTCGTTGATCGCTGATGCCATAGGCATAGATCATCGCCTGATCAGGTTGGGCCAGAAATGAACTGACCGTGATCCCCGGCTGCAATACGAAGACCGTGGCCCCGGCGATCTTGCGGCTTCTGCGATTGGCGTCCACAACCGTGCCTATTACCTGCACCGGCTGGGCCCCCTCTCGCCACTGGCTTTCGGAAATCCGGACCTCCGCTTGCTGGCTCAGCCGATCCTCGATATTCAGTTCCAGCCGATAGGTGCCCGCGGGCAGGCCATCGTCAGCTTTGATACGCACCCACCAGGTCGTGGCCCTGGTATCCTGCCATACATCCTCGGTCTCCAACACCAACTCATTATCGATATACCAGCGCCGGGACCAGTGTGTACCTGGTTTCATATCGATCACATCGAAGAAAGCAAAGAGCTCATTTACATTGCTGAACACCACATTGGGATCCACCGGTAGTTCGTTTTCATCCATGGCTGTGGCAAAAACGATGGCGCCAAACTGAGCATTGGTGGGGGCCGGTGTCTCACCAATCCATAACTGTCCTGTATACAATGTCGATCCATTCCATTGCAGCTCCAGCTCATATGCACCCACCTCCAGCGGTTGCGCCGCATACATGTTGACCCAATCCCTCCCCTGGTTGCCTCCCTGCCATTGCCACTGACTCCCGGCTAGTTCCTGCCCCTCGCGGCGCCACACAAAACGGAACGTGCCGCTGTTGCTGAAGTTTTCGTAGCGAAAGACGGCATACACTGCGCGAATGCCATAGTCAAAGCGCTGTGCTGAATCGACTGCGTCACCGTTATGATCGATGGCTGCGGTAAAAGACACCGACGTAATCCGGGGCGTTTGGGCGTTGATGGAATTGGCTGTATCACGGTCTATCTCGTTGGCGCTTTGACCCTGTGCTGCTCGCATCAACGACAGCGCCCGGTCGATCGGGCGTAGCAGGCTGATGCTGCTGGCGGTCTCGACATCGGCCACACCGGCGCTGGGGATGCCCACCATCTGCCCCTGGGCGTTGGTGGCCAGGCCGCCAGAATTGCCACGCGCCACGTCGGCGTCGGTTTTGATCCAGTCGAGCACGCCATCGCCATCCTCATCCACAAAGCCTGCCACAATGCCCCGCGTAAAGGTCACGGATCCCTGCCCGATGCCGGGAAAACCAAAGAGATTCAGCTCATCGCCGATCAACAGATCATTGCTCGATCCTACGGGGACTGCCGTCAGGGCCAGTTTTTTCGGCAGCGATGCTTTTTCATCCGTCAAGCCAACGATCCGCAACACCACCAGGTCCAGCGCCTGGCTGCTTTTGATCACCCGTGCCCGATAGGTCCACAACGCCTCTCCGCGCAGGTCGGGAGGATTGACCGCCACAAAGACCAGACCCTGGCGATTGTACAAACGGCCGGTTTCGGTATCGGCCACCACATGATAATTGCTCAGGATAAGACCATCACTCGTGAAGATGGTGCCGCTGCCCGTGCTGTATCTGTCGACTGCATTATCTATCGGCACGGCCAGGCGCACTGTGGCCAGCAAAGCCGTGTTCAACTCCGGCCGCTCGATGGCTTCTGCCTGAACTCCGACCAGCATCCACAATCCCACCACGGCCCCCAGGAGCAAGCCAATGATCAAACGTTGTTGCTGTCTCATGGCTCCACCTGCTGCATGCCTATGCTCGTCAGGATACGTTGTAACACTGGTTCCTCGTCATCCCAGCGTTCGGCATCGGCCGCCACCGTTACCACCACCATCTGCCGCTGCTCAAGCGTCCCGCCCACCCATAACAGATCATGCGCCTGCACCACCACCGGCAATCCCGGCAGGCCCAGATCCAGGGCCGGATCAGCCACGTAGGCATAGGTGATCAGCACGGCCGGCGAGCCGGCTACCTGCACGTTGCTGATTGTGGCCAGGTTGCGGAATTTCTCTAGCGTGCTGTTGCGTTGCAGCAGCCAGCTCACACTCAGCGTATCCAGGTTCTCATCTGCCTGGATGGTTCGCACCGATACCTGCACCCGTGTTTTGAAGGTGCTGGCGCTGTTGGGATTGATGGCCTGCCACAGCACCTCTTCGGCAGGTATCGACACCCACGAGGCCGGATATTCCAGGTCGGGAATCACGCCTCCCAAACGGGCAGTGTGCATAGTGTTTTGCGTATACCATTTCAGGCCCAAACCCCCGCTCAGGGCCAGCAACGCCACCAACAAGACCAGGATCAGGTTGCGGCGTTCCTCAGCGGCCGTGGGGGGCGGATTGGTGGGACTGGCATTGTGCAAAAAGGAAAGGATTTCCGGCATTTAGGAATGCTCCTCGTCGTCGTTCTTGGTGTTGTCTTCCTGCAAATCTTCCAGTAATGCCAGCCAGCTCGATTTCACATCCGCCAGGATCTCTTCCGCGTTCGGAAAGTCAGCTTCCGTATCCTCTGCAGAATCCGACGGCAGCATAAAGGCAGGCGTTTTGAGGGGCGAAGCAGGCGGCGGGGCCGGCGGCTGGCGTCTGGGAAGAGGTCGAGAGGCGGGGCGCGTGGGTGGGGCGGCGGCAGGCGTCGCAGAAGTCGGGGCGGGAGGAGGGGGTGCTGTGGGCTTTGCTGCTGCCGGGGCCGGCTGACGAGTCGCAGGCGGAGCAGCGGTGGCAGCCCGCACAGCAACCGGTTCAGGCGTTGCCCGTCGACTCAGGCGCAGGGTTTCTTCATTGGCCCGCCGCACCAGCCAGAACAGCACCAGCAGGGTCACCAGAGCGAACACCATTGCCAGCACCAGCCCGTTGATCTGTCGGCCCTGCAGGCCCTGCCACGACACCTGATCTTCCAGGAAGAAAAACAGGCCGTTCAGTGCCGCAGCCAGCATAAAGCCGGAGGGCAAATAGTAAAACGGCGTCTTTTCAAATCGGGTCTGGCCCATGCAGTAGCCGAGGATGCCGGCGAAACTGGCGAATGCCAGGGCGTTGATCACCATGCGCATCGATCCCACATCCAGATCAACGCCATTGTGTTGAAAGATGTAGATAAAGTTCAGCACCGTGGCCACACCCAGTCCCGCAGCCGTGCCGTAAATCACGCCATCCACCCGTTCATCGAATTCCTTGTCAAAATAAATGCCATACCGAATGCTGAGAAACACTACCAGCATGTTGACGACGCCAACTACCAGAATCCCCCCCCACAATTCTGTCCACCACTGCTCGTACATCCAGCTTTCGATATCAAAGCCCACATGCAGCAGGGGGTAAGCCAGACCGGCTGTCAGCAATCCGGCTATGAGGAAGATATCCACCAGCTTGCGTTTGGGTTCCGGTTCCA
>JAJRXO010000295.1 GCA_024276255.1 Chloroflexota bacterium
GGGCACAGCACAAAGGTGCAGCCATGATAGAGGCCGGCTTCGGCTGCCGCCAGGCCAGCCTGTTCTTTCCCACACATCGGATGTCCCCCCAGCGCCTGAACTTGCTCGGGCAGCACGTGCATGGCGCCGCAGATGGCCTGCTTGGTGCTACCCATATCCAGCAAAATGGCCCCGGGCCGCATCATCTGCCCCACCAGGGGGATCTGCCGCAGGATGGTGCGCACAGGCGTGGCCAGGATGACCATATCAGCTTCGGATACGGCTGCCTGCATGTCGGTGGTGGCCTCATCCACGCAGCCAGCGGTAAGGGCTTCCTGCGCCGCCTCCGGCCGCCGGACCACGCCAGACACCTGACGGCAATGCCCCTTCAGGTCATAGGCCAGGGAAGCCCCCATCAGGCCCAGGCCCACGATGGTCACATGCAATGCAGAGAGCGGGGGTGTTGTCGAAGATGAGTTCATGGCAGCAGGGAGGGGATCAGAGTGGGAGATGTGGGGGCCATGGGTTAGAGTGTGCGGTGAGCCAGGGGAGCCAGCGCCCGCAATTCATCCATCAGTTCGGCAAAGCGCTCGGGTTTGAGCGATTGGGCGCCGTCGGACCAGGCCTGGGCCGGGTGGGGATGGACCTCGATCATCAGGCCATCGGCGCCTGCGATCAGGCTGGCCTTGGCAATGGGCGCTACCATCTCCCATTTGCCTGTGCCGTGGCTGGGATCCGCGATCACGGGCAGATGGCTGAGCTGTTTGAGCGCCGGAATGGCGTTGATATCGAATGTGTTGCGAGTATAGCGGGTAAAAGTGCGGATGCCGCGTTCGCAGAGGATGACATTGTAGTTGCCGCTGGCCAGAATGTACTCAGCAGCCATGAGCAAATCCTGCAGGGTGCTGCTCATACCGCGCTTGAGAAAGACCGGGGTGTCGATCTTGCCCACGGCCTGCAGCAAACGATAGTTCTGCATGTTGCGGGCGCCGATCTGCAGGATGTCGGCGTATTCGGCCACCAGAGGCACTTCTGCAGCGCCCAGGACCTCGGTGATGATGGGCAGGCCGGTTTGTTCGCGGGCTTCAGCCAACAGCTTCAGGCCCTCTTCGCCCAGGCCCTGGAATGAATACGGGGAGGTACGCGGTTTATAGGCGCCCCCGCGCAGGATGTGGGCGCCCGCCTCTTTGACGGCGTGGGCTGCTTCCAGGATCTGGCTGCGGCTTTCCACCGAACAGGGCCCGGCCATCACCACGATCTGTTCTCCACCGATCTTCACCCCCCGTACATCGAACACTGTGTCGGTGGCCTGGAATTCACGGCTGGCAACCTTGAACGGCTGCGATACGCGCAGGGCCTGCTCCACACCGGGCATGACTTCGAAACGGCTGCGGCTGAGCCGCTGCGTGTCGCCCAAAATGCCCACGATCGTTCGGGCCTCGCCTGAAGACAGATGTACATCGAAGCCCAGATCACGCACTGTCTGTACCACCGTGTTCAGCTCGCTATTGCTGGCGGTGGGTTTCATGATGATGATCATGCCACAACTCCTTGGGGCTCTGGTTTCGGGAGGGTGAGGGTGCGATCAACCGCTTCGGCCACGCGCTTGAGCTGCTGCATAAGGTCGGCAAAGACCTCGGGCTTGAGCGATTGGGGGCCGTCGGAAAGGGCCTGGGAGGGATGAGGATGAACTTCGATCATCAGGCCGTCGGCGCCGGCGGCGATAGCAGCTCGCGCCATGGCAGGCACGGCATCCCAGCGGCCGGTGGCGTGGCTGGGATCAGCGATCACGGGCAGGTGGCTGAGCTGTTTGAGCACCGGCACGGCATTGAGATCAAAGGTGTTGCGGGTATATTTTTCAAAGCTGCGAATACCGCGTTCGCACAACATCACCTTGTAGTTGCCGCCGGCCAGGATGTATTCGGCTGACATCAGCAGCTCTTCCATGCTGCTCATCATGCCGCGTTTGAGCAAAACCGGTCGCTGCACCCGGCCCACGGCGTGCAATAGGCCGTAGTTCTGCATGTTGCGGGCGCCGATCTGCAAAATGTCGGCGTATTCCGCCACCATGGGCACGGCCTGGGGATTCATCACCTCGGTGACGATGTGCAGGCCGTAGATCTCCCGCGCTTCGGCCAGGATCTCCAGGCCCTTGAGGCCCAGGCCCTGGAAGGAATAGGGGGATGAACGGGGTTTGAATGCCCCGCCCCGCAGAATATGCGCCCCGGCTTCTTTGACTGCATGGGCGGTTTCCAGCAGCTGACTGCGGCTTTCCACCGAGCAGGGCCCGGCAATTACCACGATCTCCCGGCTGCCAATGCGGACGCCGTTGAGCGGGATGATGGTGTCGTCGGGATGGGATTCGCGACTGGCCAGTTTGAAGGGCGCGCTGATGAATGTGATCCGTTCCACGCCGGGCATTTGCCGAAATGAAACCGGATCGAATTTACGGGTTTCGCCGACCACGGCCACCACGGTGCGCTCAGCCCCATAGATGGGATGGGGACTGGCGCCGATTTCCTGCACTCGGGCAATCACGGCGCCGATTTCGGCTGCGGTAGAGTCGGGTTTCATGACGATGATCATGATGTCACCTGTCGATTTGATGAGGAATGGTGAGAGGAGGAGCGGGGAGATTAGATTTGCAGGAGTTCAGCCTGGGCTGTCTCGTGATCTTGTGGCAGGGGTGCAGCCGGATACGACCCCAACAGCTTGACGAAGGCGGCCTGCGAAAGCAACGCCACCAGGGCTTCCCGGCAGGCTTCATCCTGCCAGTGGCCCTCAAAGTCGAGGTAGAAGACATAGTGCCAGGGACGATTGCGGCGGGGACGGCTTTCCAGCTTGGTGAGATTAATGCCGCGGGAGGCAAAGGCATTGAGGCAGGCCACCAACGAGCCGGGAGAGTGTGGCAGGGCGAAGATCAGGGAGGTCTTGGCCGGGTGAGCCCGCGGCGGATCGCCATGGCCCACGACGAAGAAGCGCGTGTAGTTGAAATCTAGGTCTTCGATGCCAGGAGCCAATATCTCCAGCCCATATTGCTCCGCGGCCAGGCGGCTGGCGATAACGGCCACACCGGGCTCGGGTTGCGCTGCCAGCTCTTTGGCGCTGCCCGCGGTGTCGTACCAGGGAATCGCCCGCCAGCCATGGCGATTCAGATAGCGCTCGCACTGGGCCAACGCCTGGGGATGCGAGCGTACAGCCTCGATATCTTCCGGGCGGGTGCCGGGCATGGCCAGCAGATTGTGCCGCACTCGCAGCAAGACTTCCCCCCAAATGCGCAGATCATGTTCCAGCAACAGATCGTAGGCCTTGTTGATGGAGCCGGCCACCGAGTTTTCTACGGGCACCATGCCGTATGTGGCCCGACCCTCTTCGACGGCGCTGAAGATGTCGGCAAAGGCATGGCAGGGCAGGGTCTCCACATCGGGGCCGAAATGCTGGCGGATCGCTTCTTCGCTGAATGCGCCGTGTTCGCCCTGAAAGGCGACGATGGGACGTGTTTGGGTCATGATGGACTCCTGCCGTTTTGCCAGGCCAGTAATTGGGCCTCAATCCAGGCATTGAGATCATCTTCGTCCACGGGGGGCAGCACGGCCTTGTCGGGGCGCAGTTTTGTGGCCTCGCCCAGATACACGTGTTTGATCTCGTCGATGCCCTTGCTGGTGTTCCAGTGCACGAGAATGCGGATACAGCGGGGCAGGCCGTGAGGGACTTCCATTTCGTGCCCACACAGCAAAGCTGCATCCAGCCAGCCCAATTGACGGGCCGCCAACGCCGGATATTCGGCATTGAGATCGTGAGTGGTAGTGAAGATGGCGCTGGCTACCTCCTCTGGCTGAATGCCGTTGAGTCGGATCATCAAGGCCAGCAACCGCCGGGTGGCGCTGAGGATTTCTTCGCGAGCATTGCTTTTCACTGTTATGGCGCCGCGTACGCCTCGACATACCAGCACAGGAACCTCCTGAGGGGGCAGGCTCATAGCCCAAATGGATTGAGTGATGGGTACAGAGTACCAGAGACCGGATTGCAACATGGCGTCACGCTCCTGCAAGAAACCGGGAGCTCCGCCCACGCCTGTCAACCGTCATCCCCTCCGGACTTTGCTGCCACGAGGCAACAAAAAAAGCGTGGGCGGGTCGCTCCACGCTGAAAGGGATGTGCGGTGAAATGAGTTTACATCATCCAACCCTGCCAGCGAAGAGCGACCGGCTAAAGCTAAAAAACGAATAATAAAAAGCAAAAGAAAACCCGCGCCAGAAAATTGTCATGCGCGGGTTCGTTCTCGCAACCAGATTGCTGGTTGTGCACGATAAGGCGTGAGACTGAGAACGATTACAGATCATGACAACATATCGCGGGACAGGGTGATGATTGGCGGGCAGCATAGCACAAGCGGGGAAGGATGTCAAATGACATTCAACCCCC
>JAJRXO010000296.1 GCA_024276255.1 Chloroflexota bacterium
CCCTATTTGCTGCATCTCTATCCTTCTTTGACGCTCTCCGATGGCCGGGGAGCGTCCCTGCCCTGGTTGCAGGAGACGCCCGATCCCATGACGACGGTTGCCTGGAACACCTGGATCGAGATCAATCCCCAGACGGCAGAACGCCTGGGCGTGGGAAACGATGACGTCGTGCGCATCACCTCCCCGGCGGGAGAGGTCGAGGCCTCTGTGTACATTTACCCCGGTATTCCCCCGGATATGGTAGCCATGCCCATCGGTCAGGGTCATACGGAAGCAGGTCGGTACAGTAAAGGGCTCGGCGTCAACCCCATTGATCTATTGCCGGGGGAGGCTGATCCTGAAACCGGCTCCCTGAAATGGGCCACCACCCGTGTTCAGATCGCATCCACCGGGCGCCGAAAGATCCTGGCCCGTCTGGAGAGTATTGTGGGCGTCGAGCACGCTCGTGAAAACGGGGCGCCTGGCTGATCCGGCCGCTGTTCAATATCTGGCCGCTTTTGCACCAGTTTTTTCCTTTAATTTCAGTTACGCTGAGGAGAACCCATGTCTGCAGCTACAGGCGAACATGACTGGACCATGATCATTGATCTCGACCGATGTACGGGTTGTCAGGCCTGTGTAGTGGCATGCCACGCCGAAAACAACATCGCTACGGTGGGAGAAGAAGAGGTGATCAGAGGCCATGCCATGCATTGGATCCATATCGAACGCTACTGGGAAGGCGAGTACCCCCACGTCCGGGCGCGGTTTCTTCCCGTTCTCTGTCAGCAATGTGAGCGCGCCCCCTGTGAACCTGTTTGCCCTGTCTTCGCCACCTACCACAGTGTGGATGAACACCTGAATATTCAGGTTTACAATCGCTGCATCGGCACCCGTTATTGCGCCAACAACTGCCCGTATATTGCCCGTGTGTTCAATTGGTTCAATCCTTATGTGCCCGAACCCCTGAACGAGCAACTTAATCCAGATGTCACGGTACGCTCCCGGGGTATCATGGAAAAATGCACGTTTTGTGTCCAGCGTATCCGTCGCGTTGAGGAAACAGCCGCCGCCGAAGATCGGCCCATCCATGAAGGGGAAGTGCAGCCTGCGTGTGCTCAGAGTTGCCCCACGCAGGCTATTTTGTTTGGAGATCGTCTGGATACCGAGAGCCGTGTCGCCAACTTAACCGGCAGCCGTCGTGCCTTCCGCCTTTTGGAGGAGCTGGGCACCGAACCGGCTGTGATTTACCTCAAGGGGGGTGAAACCTATGTCGAGTGAGAGTGCAGCTCAAAATCCATCCCTGGTGTGGCCCGAAGAGGAAGATCATAGCGAGCATTTGTTGCTGGATCCCCGGCCGGTGGAAGAGATGCATGGCATCCTGCTCGATGCCATGCAGAGAACCGGGCGCGGTTTTTGGATTCTGGTCAGCTTCCTGGGATCACTGGTATTGATCGGGCTGGTCGGCGCATGGGGATTTCAGATCCGCTGGGGCATGGGCGTGGCAGGTATCCGCCGCCCCGTATTCTGGGGCCTTTATATCACCAATTTCGTGTTCTGGATTGGTATCAGCCACTCAGGTACCTTCATCTCGGCGATCCTGCGTATCTTCAAGGCCGAGTTCCGGCGCCCCATTACACGGGCTTCTGAGCTGATGACCACCTTCTCCCTGCTCGTTGCCGGTATGTATCCCCTGATCCACCTGGGGCGCACCTGGCGCTTTTACTGGATGGTGCCCTATCCCAACCAACGCCAGCTCTGGCCCAATTTCCACTCCCCCCTCATGTGGGATATGCTGGCCATCTTTACCTATCTCATCGGCAGCACCCTCTATCTCTTTTTGCCATTGATCCCCGATCTGGCGATGGCCCGCGACCATACGAAAGGCTGGCGACAAAAGCTGTATCGCATCTTCAGCCTGGGCTGGCGGGGGACGGAGGCCGAATGGCACCATCTCAAACTCGCCATCACCATATTTGCCTTTGCCATTGTGCCGGTTATGTTCTCGGTGCACACGATCGTGTCGTGGGATTTCGGTATGACCATGAAGGTGGGGTGGAGCAGCAGTATCTTTGGCCCCTACTTTGTTACCGGCGCCATTTTTTCCGGCGTCTCTGCCGTGATTACGGTGCTCCTGCTGGTAAGAAAGAGCATGAAACTGGATTATTTCCTGCGGGCGGAGCACTTTGATTCCCTGGGCAAATTGATCCTTGTTTTCTCCTTTGCCTGGACTTACTTCTTCTTTGCCGACTATCTCACCGAGTGGTATGGTGGTGAGGCGGTCGGCCAGCAGTTGCTTACCCTGCAGGCGCGGGGGCCGGTGGCGCCGCTCTGGTATCTGATGCTGGTGTGCAATATCGCCATCCCCTGGCTCACCCTATGGAACAGACGGGTTCGCCGTTCCACGGTCGGGCTCTTCGTGGTAACACTGGGGGTGAACGTGGGCATGTACATCGAGCGTTACATCATCGTCACAGGCTTCCTCACCCGCAATCGTTTGCCCTTCGATTGGGGCGTGTACAATCCCACGATCGTGGAAGTGCTGATTTCTATCGGCTCATTATCGGCCTTCATTCTCTTCTACGCCCTTGCCTCTCGTATTATTCCGCTCGTCCCGGTTTGGGAAGTGCGCGAAGGACAGATCAGCCACACCTTGCGCCGCATTGGTCGCGCCATGGTGCCTTCGGTCGCCGATCTGGACTGATTCACACATGGATGTGTGCAGGAGTAACGTATGAGCGATACAAAAGTTATAATGGCGCTTTTCAAGGATCCCGACGCCGTTGCCAATTCGCTGGACAAGCTCAGAGCTGAGGGCATCAGTGATCACGACATGGTGGTCATCTCCGGCGTGCCTTATCCAGCGCAGGTCCTGGGCCGGCCCATGGTGTGGGAGAAATTGCCCTGGATCAGCCTCACCGGAGCGGCCATCGGATTCATGACCGGTATTTTCCTCAATGCCGGTACGCCCCTTCTCTATCCGATTCATGTGGGAGGCCAGGCCCTGATCCCCATCCCTCCCACCGCTGTGCTCACCTATGAATTGACGATGATGGGACTGATCATCAGCACCTTTTTAGGAGTGTTGTGGGAAAGCGCTTTTCCTTCATTTGGCCCTAAATATTACGATCCTGCCCTCACGCATGGACGCATCGGCATCCTGTTTCAGTGCCCTACGCAGAATGAGGACGAGCTTCAGGAGATGCTCAAGGCGCAGGGGGCGGAGCGGGTCTATCATCCAGAGCGGAGACCTTTGTAATGCAACGAGTACGTTTGACGCCCCGAATTGTGATCACCCTGTCGATGATGCTTGCACCTTTTGTGATCAGTCTGTTGCTGACCTACGAAAAGGTGAAGATCGACATCCCCAGCTTTATGGAGGATCAGCCCTCGATTCGGGCCCAGGAAGGACCCCGTCGCCTCCTTCCCGAGGGGTCCGTGCCATTATACCGTCCTCCTCTTGAGGGCGACAAGGCGCTCGAAAATCCGGTGCCTGCAGACGCGGTGTCCCTGCAGCGAGGAGAGATCCTGTATAGTCTGCACTGTGCACAATGCCATGGCGATAAAGGGCTCGGTGATGGTCCCATTGTGCAGTTTTGGGGCGACCAGACCAACAAGCCCGCCAATCTCACTGATTCCCGCATCGCCACTCAACCTGATGGTGCCCTCTACTTGACCCTGACGCAGGGATTTGGCGCCATGCCGGCCTTGTCGGAAAACCTGACGCCCCGCCAGCGATGGGACGTTATCAACTACGTGCGTAGCCTGGAGGGCACAAGCACAGCATTTGTTTCTGGAGGAGAACAATGAAAAGAAGCCAAACCTGGTGGATGATCGTCCTGCTTGCGGGCCTGGTTATGCTCGTCTCCAGTTGCTCTAACCCGCAGCCATTGCCCACCGCGCCCACACCGATTCCGACCCTGATCCCGGCGACAATGCCACCACAAGCGCCGCCGACCCCACGGGCAGCGGCCCTGGGCATTGAGTTTCCCAGTCGTCGGCCTGAGGCGGCCTCGGCAGCCAGCCTTTATCAGCAGAACTGTGCCAGTTGCCATGGGGTAGACGGCAAGGGGCTGGCGCCCGAGGCCCGCAATTTCTCCGATGCCGATTATCTGCGGGGAGAGACGCCGGCGCGTTTTTACCAGATTATCAGCGATGGCCGTGGCTCCATGCCGGGATGGTCTGACAAACTTTCGGTCGACGAACGTTGGGACCTGGCATTCTATGTGTGGAATTTTAGCGTCACTCCCGAGACACTGGATCGCGGCAAGGCCATCTTCGATGAGAATTGCGCCGCCTGCCACGGACCGGATGGTAAGGGCGTTGTCCCCGGCACGCCCGATTTCAGCGACGTACAATTTGTGGCAACTGAGTCGGCAGCCTCCTTCTTCCAGGTCGTTACCGAGGGGCGCGGGGCGATGCCTTCCTGGCAGGGACGCCTGAGTGCGGATCAGCGCTGGGATGCGATCGAGTACATACGCACCTTTGCCTATGCCCCGGTTACCTCTAAAACCCCCGCCGCTCCCGCAACCCCGGCAGCCGCGGCCGGCGATCCGGCGCGGGGCGAGGCGTTGATTAATCAAGAGACGATTGGCTCCGATAACGCTCCCGGATGCAGCGTCTGCCATTCGTTGCAGCCCGACGTGGTCCTCATCGGCCCCAGCCTGTACGGCATGGCAGATGATGCCGCCATGGACGACCCGGCC
>JAJRXO010000297.1 GCA_024276255.1 Chloroflexota bacterium
CTATCCGCTGCCCAACACATTCTATGTGAAATACAACGGCCAACTGCTGCACCCGCGTTATCTGTGGGATATCTACGAGATGTTCCGTTTTATGGCGCCGTTGCTGTTGTTGATCGGCTGCGCCTGGATGCTGGATCATCGCCAGCGGGCGGGCAGGATGTTGCTATTACTGACGCCGGCCTTTGTTTTCCCCTGGTCTTATCTGCTGATCGATCAGACGCAGAATATCGGTTCTCGCTTCCAATATCCCGTGTATCCGCTGTTTTTGCTGGCTGCAGCTTATGCCCTGGGCGTGCTGCTACCGACGAAAAAGCCCCCGATACCGTGGCGACGCCTGTGGCAGGCATTGCCCCGGATAGCGGGGGCTTTTCTGGCCCTATTCGCCCTTGCCATTCCCCTGGATGACCGCAGCTTCTTAATGGTGGTGACCGGAGGGCTGTTGCTGCTGAAAGCATGGCAGCTTCGTCATCCCGATGAACGGTCACGTGAATGGCAACCCTTGCTGAGCACGGTGCTGCTCATTGTATTGACGTTGTTTATGCTGCGGCAAAGCTATATGCTGACAAAGACTTTTTACGTAACACAGTTTGATGATCGCAAGGCCATTGGCCTGGCGCTGCAACCCTATGCCAGGAAGGGCTACACCATGGTGGTGAGCGAAGCTGGCTGGGTGCCGTATTTTTCGCGCTGGCGCACGATCGATTCATTCGGGCTGAATGATGAGACGATAGCCCATCAGGGATTGACGCCGGCTTACCTGGCCTCGGTGCAGGCGGATATTATCATGTATCATGAGGTGCCGGACCCCAATCCGCCGCGCTGGACAGAAATGATCGAAATCCTGCAAAATTATGCCCGTGAACATGACTATGTCCTGGCCGCGATCATCGAGCGCAAGGGGGAGGATGACCTGCATGTGTATTATGTGCGGCGCGATAATCCCGATGCCGGGGCGCTGATCGAGGCGATCACCGGACACGATCAGTTCCGGTATCAGTACCGAGCCCGCTGAAGATCAATCGTCCCTTGCCGTTGTCATTTAGCTGGTTTTGCAGTTTCGCCCCTGGCTATGACGCCCACTTCCTGTTGAGAGCGGGAGCGCTTACGCCGCCGCTGCTTGTCTTTGTCCTTACCGTTCTGACGATCGTCTTCATCG
Source organism: Chloroflexota bacterium (assembly GCA_024276255.1). GTDB lineage: Bacteria > Chloroflexota > Anaerolineae > J102 > J102 > JAADGC01. Next base: position 1,157 of record JAJRXO010000297.1, read on the forward strand.
TCGTAATAGCTGTGATAGTAATAATAGCCGCCGTAATAATAACCACCGCGACCGCGGCCATCAAAGCGATTCAGGATGGCGCCGATGACATGGGCCCCGACACTGCGCAGGGCTTCGGTGGTTTGCGCCAGGGCCTGCTCACTGGTGACGCCGGCATTGGTAACGACGATCACACCGTCACTGACAGGAGCGAGGATCACGGGATCGGTGACGACCAGAGCAGGCGGTGAGTCGATAACCACCACATCAAAGTCCTGCAGGAGCCGATTCAGGAACTGCTTCATCTTCTGTGAGCCCAGCAGTTCGGAGGGATTGTGGGGTTTCTGTCCGCTGGGGATAACCCACAGCCCATCCACAGGGGTTTCTTCGAGGATGTTTTTAATCTCCTCCGGCTCCTGTTCAAAGAAGAGGGCGCCCGTCAAGCCCACGGTGTTGGGGAGATTCCAGTATTTGTGTTGCTTCGATTTGCGCAGGTCGGCATCCACGAGCACCACGCGTTTGCCGGTTTGCGCCATGACGACGGCGAGATTGGCAGC
>JAJRXO010000298.1 GCA_024276255.1 Chloroflexota bacterium
CCAACGTTTTTCGTCGTCTGCTGCGCAAGACGCGGATTTTCATCAGCAATGCCTCCGAATCCCTGAATGAGGTCATCGGCATGGCCGTTGGTCGCGCCCGCCAACCCGTGGGCGGAATCGTCTCCGAGGCCTCCGAGACCTATCTTACCAAGCTGGGAAGTGAGGCCTTGGGCCAGGTCGGGCACAAGGCAGACCCCCTTCTGGAGAGGCTGGTGGGGAACAAAGTCGTGTTCGAACTGGTCGAGGATGGCGTGGTGCATGAGCATGTGGGAGTATTTAAAAATTACTCGGCTGATTTCCTGGAGATCCTGGATGTGCAGTTTCCCTGTCAGGAGCGTATCCCCGTCAGCCAGAACGAAGCCAAACAGATCGCGGGCCTGGAGGTAACAGCCGAGGACGATGTGATCAACATCCGCAATGACTCGAACGTGCCCGTGATGCTGATGGCACTCACGACCAAAGAGAGTGAACAATTGCTGGATGTAATCATCGATCCCGCCGGTGAAGTGACCATTTTCTCAGAGATCGATTTCGTACAGGCCACCCTGCACGCGCGCATCGTACGGGAGCTGGACATGATCGTCCCCCGCTCACGTGCCGTTGTTCGTCATCGAGCCGAGATGAACGCCAATCATAGATTAGTCGACATCATCTTCGATGTGGGTGTACGCCTGCCCTGGAGCAACAAAGATGATCGCATCATGGCGAATCTGGAACGAAAGTTGGAGGAGAATCCCATGGATGTGTACAGCATGGCCCTGCTGGGGCGATTGTTTCTGGAAAACGGAGACCATCACCAGGCCGAAGACTGGCTGCAGAAAGCCTACGCCATGCGCTTTTCGTTGCCTGACAATGGCCGCAGCGTGAGCCTGCACCTGCAGGAGATCGTCCGCCAGCGCGCCCGCATTGGCGCCACCTCCCCCAATGCAGTGAGCGCTTCACCCAATTCCACCGGCAATTTCACCATCTCCGTGCAGGACGCAACCGATATGTAGGGCGTTGAGGTCGGGATGCAGAAGCCCGGCCCCGGGCCAAACGCAGAGAAGAGCTTGGATATGGACACTGTATCATGGAAGTTGCCCTCGAAATCGCCCTCGAAGATGATCTGCCAGGAAGGCGTCGGTGGGGGGGTGATGGCATCGTGTCGGGTTGTGATGAAGTCACACAAGCATGCGCGCCCACCCGGCGATGAGGTCGCCGGGCTTCCTAACGGCGACGGATAAAATCCGGCTGATTAATAGCCTGCTTCAGCGGGCGCCCTTCCATAGCCGGGGAGCCATCATCCCCCGGCGCAATAACATAAGTACCCGCCCCCATTTTGAAACGCACCCCCTCCGCAGGCAAATTGCATCTGCAGAGACCCCATGCTAAGATTAGCAATAATACCTCCTCGTCCCCTCGAAAACACTGCTTGTCTTTCGCTAAAGCAGCAGTGGTATGGTTTATGCACACCGGTCTCACCGCCCCTTGTTTTTGTGAGGTGCATCATGAAACAAAGAACCTGGTTGAGTGTCCTTGTCTTCCTGTTTATGGGAGGAATAGTCCTGGGCATGTCACAACTCGCGTCCGCCTTCTCTGAGCCTCAGATTGAACAGCACAGCGCTCAGAGGTCGCCGGCACAAGCGCCGTTGCCCTCGGCGTTAGCGGCCACGACAAGCGTCAGCGAAACCCTGGTCGTGCCCTTTCGGGGCGGCATTCGGGGCGTGACCACCCGCAATATCTACACCGGCACGGTGACCGTGACCGTCAGCGGCGTGGGCACGGCCTCCGGCCTGAGCATGTCCGACGCCTTTTATATTTTCACGGATGGAGCGGGAAATCCCATCACCCCCTATGTGCCCAAC
>JAJRXO010000299.1 GCA_024276255.1 Chloroflexota bacterium
CACGCGGATGGGTATCTTGGCCTCGATTGCCGGCAGGATGGTCTTGGGATGCAGCACCTTGGCGCCATAATAGGCCAGTTCCGCGGCCTCGATATAACTGAGCTCGGGCAGTGTCCGCACTTCGGGCACGATACGCGGATCTGTGGTCAGGATGCCATTCACATCGGTCCAAATCTGCACTTCGCTGGCGCCCAGGCAGGCGCCGAGGATGGCCGCTGAATAGTCGGATCCACCCCGGCCCAGGGTGGTGGCGATGCCGTTGGCCGTGGCCCCCACAAATCCAGTCACCACTGCAACCTTTCCGGCGTCGAGCAGGGGCCGCAGACGGGCCTGCGTGCGGGCGCATGTGGCCTCCATGAGTGGGCTGGCATTGCCAAAATGATCATCGGTGATGATCAGCTCTGCGGCATCGATCCATTCGGCATCGATCCCCGATGCCCGCAACACGGCGGCCAGCAGCGGGGCCGACATACGCTCTCCCAGCCCCGAAACCACATCCAGTCCCCGCATTGTGAGCTCACCCAGCACATAGATGGAATGGCAAAGCCGCTCAAATGATCGTAATTGATCGTCGATCAAACGACCATAAGCAGCCCGTTCCACGCCATCGGCAATGAGCTGTCCGGCCACAAGCTGATGCTTGAGCAGAAGGTCGCTGCGGGCTTCTCGATAGGGTTGTTCATCACCGGCCGCCGCAGCCTGAGCGGCCGATATCAGGGTGTTGGTCACCCCTTTCATGGCTGAGGTAACAACGACGACGTGATTGTCCTGCGCGCGGGCGCGGGCAACGATTTCGGTAACCTGTGTAAATGCCTGTGTATTGCCGACGGAAGTTCCGCCAAATTTCAGAACGAGCATGGATGTGCCTCCAAACGAAAACGGCCGTTCACGAAAATGCCCTCTCGTATTACGAGAGGGCAAGCAACGATGCCTGCTTGGATTTGAGATGGGTTAATAGTTCAGGATGCCAGTCCGTACATTATTCAGGATCTGGCATCAACAAAAGAACCGGCCTGTCAGTTTCATACTGATCAATGAGTGTCTTCTATGATAGTTATTAACTGACATCGCGAGTTTATCATGCTCATCTCACAGCGTCAACTGTGTGTCACCACAAAGAAAGCATAACATGACAGCATTGTCATATTGCTCTGACAGTCCCGGAAACACGATGACAGTTTATTCAACAAGCCCCCAAACCCCTTGACTGAGCTCAGAGGGGATGCTATCTTGAACATTGCAAGCCATTTACAATCCCGCTCCTGTCGTAGCTCTCTTCGTAATAATCCTATGCCCTCAGTACGTAGATCTTTTCTGAAAACATTCCTGCTTCTTTTAGGATTGGCATTGTTGCCAGGTTGGCAAAATAGCCAGGCTTTCAGCGCCACACCGGCGGCGGCCACCGCCACCGCCTGGCAACGCGTGTGGAAAGGTGATGGCGCTGTTTATGCCCTGTTTGCCCGCGATAGCCGCACCCTGCTGGGCGTTGGCTCCGAGGGCATGATCCTGAGCAGCACCGATGGGGGCAATGCCTGGCATTATCAGACGCTCGATCCTGCCCGCGATCTTTTCGATTTGACGGGCGTGGGGCTGAATGTATGGGCCGTGGGGCAGGGCGGCGCTATCTTCACATCGGGCGATGGTGGAGCTCATTGGCGCAGCCAGGCCAGCGGCCGTAGCGAAGATCTGCGGGGTGTGAGTTTTGTCGATGCCAACAATGGCTGGGTGGTGGGCCAGAACGGCCTCATTTTGCACACCGGAGACGGCGGCGTCACCTGGTCGGTGCAAAACAGTGGCGTAAACACCGATCTCTACGACGTACAGTTTCTCGATGCCAGTATCGGCTATGCCGTGGGCGCCAAAGGCGTGGGCCTGCGTACCAGCGATGGCGGCGCTACCTGGACCGCCATGACGACCACCTTCCCCTCCTGGGCCGGCATCAATGCGCTCTCGTTTCGCGACGCCAACCATGGCTGGATCGGCGGCCAGGCCGGCAATCTGCGCCATACCATCGATGGCGGCAGCACCTGGCAGACTGTGACCAGCGGCCTGGAAGCCTCTGCTATCGATATTTTCTCTCTGCACATGGGCCCGGACTTTGGCGTGTTGGGAGGTGGCAACGGTGTCATCGCTACTACCACCAATGGATTGAGTTGGACCACCCAAACCAACACTGGCACCGATACCCGTGATGTGCTGGCTGTATTTGCCCTTAACGCCAACGACGTTTGGGCGGCCGGCACGGTCAAGCCTGCCCCCGATACCGGCGAGCGCGGCTGGTGGATCAACCACAGCAGCGATGGCCGCCAGTTTGTACGAAAGGCCGGTGATTTTGGCCCCACGCCGAATCTTATTGCAATGGCCTTTCCCAGCAAGGATGTGGGCTATGTGGTGGGCGAGGGATCTGCACTGGGAAAGACAACCGATGGTGGCATCACGTGGTCGTGGCAGCGAGTGGAGACCGGCACGACCAATCAACACAACTGGTGGGACATCTCCTGTCCGGACGTTGATAATTGCTGGCTAGCGGGCCGCTACGGCACCATCTATACCACCGCAGACGGCGGCCTTAGCTGGCAAAGGCAAAGCGTGGCCGGTTACGGCAAACCTTTCTATGCCATTGCCATGGTTGATCTCAACACCGGCTTTCTCGGCGCCGCCACGGGGACGCCCAACATGTACCGCACCAGTAACGGCGGTCAGACCTGGGTGGGCAGCATCAGTGACGGTACCAACGTGAACGTAGCCATTTCCATGATCAATGCCACCACGGGTTGGACCGCACTGCGCAATTACTCTTATCGCTGGACCACCAACGGCGGCCAGACCTGGTCTCGGGTGATTGATTCAGATATGTCGCAGGGCATATACGTCGATCTGCAGGTGATGGATGCCGACCGGAATGGCAAGGTCGATCATGCCTGGTTTGTGGGCTGCCGGGGGCCGTTGGACGCTCAGGAAGAATGTCCCAGCCCGCAGGAAGGCGTCATCGCCCACACAGCCGATGGCAGCGCCCTCAATAGCACGACCGCCTGGGAATATCAACCTCTGCCTGCCAACACGCCGCCGATCGAGGGCATCGCCATGCTGGATGCCCAGCATGGTTGGGTGGTGGGCAGGAAAAACACGATTCTCTATACAGAGAATGGGGGCGCCAGCTGGATGCCGGCGGCCATTGATGCTCCTACAACCGCGGATCTTATGGATGTTGCATTTGCCGATGCATCTCACGGTCTGGCGGTTGGCAACGAAGGGGTCATCTTCCTCTATCAACCTGTCTCTGCCCGCGCCGTTGGTGCGCCACCCCAGCAACAAACCCAAACAGATGGTGATCTCAGCGACTGGACTGCTGCCAATCCTGTGCCCATCGACGCTGATACGGTGGACACCGTGCTTGGCGACACGCCATCGCTGGCCGATCTCAGCGCTGTTCTGCGCCTGCGCTGGTGGGATGATCGCCTGTTTTTAGCCGTCACGGTGCGGGATGACGACGTGCGCGGCGATGATCGAATCGGCATTGCCTGGGATGGCCTCAATGATAATGTCGGCGGCGGAGCCGATGACCATCTGGCCTGGTTTTATGCCGACGGTCGGGTGCAGAGCAACGGTCTGGCCGTGAACAGCGCCGTGCAACCCACCGCGGATGGCTATCAGCTGGAAATCGATGTGCCTGCATCCGCGCTGGGCGGAGCATTTGCCGCCGGTCGCGCTTTGGGCCTGAACATTGGCTTGTGGGATGATGATACGGCCAGCAGCAGCACCCTCCTTTGGGCAGCAGCTACCCTGGCCGACAGCCCCCAGTATTTCGCTACCCTCACCCTGCAAGCTTTCGGCGGCGTCCAGCGTACGCTTCGGGGATTACCTGCCGGCGCCATCACCCTGGATGGCGACCTGTCCGACTGGAGTAGCGACGAAACCGTCTCTCTTACTGCAACTACGGCCGACACAGAG
>JAJRXO010000300.1 GCA_024276255.1 Chloroflexota bacterium
GATGAGGGGGCATGGCTGATTACACCAGAGGGCAGGCGCGATCTGCACGTAAGCAGCACAAGCCAGCCCTCGGCCCTGCGCCTGGTGGTAAGCCGTTCTCACCGCAACCCCATCGTAGACGCGATCAAAAGCGCCATCGGCATTGAGCAGGAGCGGATTTCGGGTTCGGTTGGCCTGAAATGTGGCCTGATCGCACGCGCCGAGGCAGATCTCTACCTGCATCCTGCCCCCGGCACAAAGGAATGGGATACCTGCGCCCCCGAAGCCATTCTTCACGGCGCTGGAGGGCTGATGACTGATTGCTGGGGGCGTCAGCTGCGCTATAATCAGCGAGATGTTCATCGTCATGGAGGACTGGTTGCCTCCAACAAATATTGTCATGAACGGATCATTACACTACTGAGACCCGTTTTAAAGGATGAAGGCATTGATCCAGAAACGGGTTGGTAATACATAGCCATTCACTACGCGAAGGATACCCCTCAAGGAGCATTTTCCATGACCCCTAATGTCCGCATTGGTGTTATCGGTGGCAGTGGCGTGTACGAACTGCCCGGCCTGGATAACGTAGAAGAAATCAGCATCGATACTCCCTTCGGAACACCCAGCGATCACTACATCGTGGGCGAACTCGACGGCCAGCGCGTCGCTTTCCTGGCCCGTCACGGCCGGGGCCACCGCATTAATCCCACTCAACTCAACAGCAGAGCCAATATCTGGGGCTTCAAACGGCTTGGCGTCGAATATCTGATCTCGATGAATGCCTGCGGCTCGCTGCAAGAACACATCGAGCCCGGCCACATTGTGATCCCCGATCAGCTCTATGATCGCACACGCCTGCGTCCGCTTACCTTTTTCGACGAACCCGGTATCGTTGTTCATCCGTCCGTGGCCGATCCCCTGTGCCCCTATCTCTCCGATATCCTTTACGAGGCCGTCAAGAGCACCGGCAAGACCGTGCACAAGGGCGGCGATTTCGTCATCATCGAGGGCCCCCGCTTCAGCACCAAGGCCGAGAGCAGGGTCTTCCGGCAAACCGGCTTCGCCATCATCGGCATGACAGCCATCCCGGAAGCCTTCCTGGCCCGAGAAGCCGAGATGTCCTATGCCATCATCGCCCATGTCACCGATTACGACGTGTGGCACGAAGTAGAAGAGCCGGTGACCGTGGAAATGGTGATCAAGACCCTGCTGGGGAACGCAGCAGCGGCCCAAAAGGCCACCCTGGCGGCGATCAGGGCTCTGAAAGATGCTCCCCCCAGCCCCTACGCCACAGCCATGCGTGACGCCATCATCACCAATCGCGACGGCATTCCGGCTGACCTGAAAGCCAAATACCAGTTGCTGTTGGGCAAGTATCTGTAGGAAAACATGAAGGGGCGGGACGTAACAGACGTGCTTCGTCCGGCCCCTTCGCCGTGCTATCGCTTTTCCAGCATGCGCAGATAATCGCCTTCCCCTTTTACATCAACCTCCAGGCCCAGACGATCAAGCAGTTGTGAGATCAGCTGGGCTTTATGTTCGGCATCGCTGGCCGACCAGGTGCGTGATTTTATCTCCACAAAGGTGCCCATGTGCTGGGGACGCGTGATGCGATCGAAATTGACGGCGAGCTCGGTCTCCTGGAAAAGGATGCGGTAGCGGTTGCGCCATTTGACGATCTCCAGCTCGGCTTGCGGAGCAAAGTACTCTCGATAGAACCGCAAGGAGTAGGTGGCCTGGGCGGTATATCGCGATCGGCTGAGGATGACCGAATTCTGGTACACGCGCTCGTGAATACCCTCCATCAGAGACAGTCGGTAGGAGGGATGGACCGCCAGCGAGGCGGGGAAGGGACCTTCCTCGCCGCCGGTAAGCTCATTGTCCTCGCGGTATCGCAGATAACGTCGTTCTTCGCCGCCAAACAGGAAATAGGTGTCGAATTGCTGGCGCACCGATTGCTTGACCACGGGGAAGCCGCACTGGCGCAACCGCTCCTCCACTGCCTCCAGATCATCGACTGCGACCTTGACCTGCACCTCAAAGGTTTCCTGCTGTTCGAAACCACCAATGGCCAGGGTTTTATTGAGCAGGCTGCCCTCGCGTTCCTGCATAAAGGCATTGATCTGCTCGGCTATTTCGGCGGCGCGTCGGCGTACATCGACAAGGTCGATTGTGAGTAGCTGGCGCTCGCGCAGCAACTGCCGCCCATGCACCCACACATCCCGCACATCGGTGGCTTTGGCGGCGTACACGAGATGGCTGTAGATATTGCTGGGGTTGAGGTGATAGCGCGGGGTAGCATGGGGGCCCTCCTGCGCTATCACCACGATATCGGCAAGTTTTCCCACTTCCAGGCTGCCGATTACATCGGCCATGTGCAGGGCTGCGGCGCCCTCGATGGTGGCCATAGCGAACACCTCGGGCGCCGGCAATGCCGTGGGATCGCCGGTCGTGGCCTTGGGCAGGAAGGACGCCAGGCGTATTTCCTCGAACATATCGAGATCATTATTGCTGGCGGGGCCGTCGGTGCCGATACCCACAGCCACGCCGGCCTGACGCATTCTGAGCACGGGCGCAAAACCGGAGGCCAGTTTGAGATTGGAGCTGGGATTGTGAGCCACGCCCACGCCATGTTTGCTCAGCAAGGGGATCTCATGATCCTGGATGTGAACGCAGTGCGCCGCGATCACCTTGGCGTCGAAGAGTCCCAATGTCTCCACGTATTCGATGGGGGGGTGCCCGAAGTCGCGCCTGGCATCGCGCACTTCCAGGGCAGTTTCTGAGAGATGAATGTGAATGGGTGCATTCGTTTGCAGTGCCAGGGCGGATGATGCCTTGAGGATATCCTCAGTGGTGGTGTAAGGAGCGTGGGGTGAGATTGCGGGCGTAATCAACGGGTGATCATACCACTCAGCAATGAACTGCCGGCATAACTCCAAACTCTCGTCATACGACTCGGCATCAGGAGCCGGGAATTTGAGTACCGTCTGCCCCAGCACGGCACGCATGCCGACGTCGGCTGTCGCCCGCGCTACAGCATCTTCAAAATAATACATATCATTGAAGGTGGTAATACCGCTGAGCAACATCTCTGCGCAGCCCAGGCGGGTGCCAACGTCGACGAAATCGGGGCTGACGAACTCCCGCTCCACCGGCATCATGTAACCAAGCAGCCACACATCCAGCCGCAGGTCATCGGCCAGACCCCGCAATAGCGTCATGGCGATGTGGGTGTGCGCGTTGATGAGGCCGGGGATGATAATGCGGTCGCTGCAATCGACAACCGTGTCCGCCTCGACCAGAGACGATATACGCTCGGCCGTACCCACCGCCACGATCTCTGCCCCGTGGATGGCTACGGCGCCGGGCGAGAAGACGTCTCGTTTGTCGTTCATCGTCACCACGGTGCCGTTCAATAACAGGGTATCAACTTTTCTCATGCTTTTTTCTCTCCCCGGCTACCACCCTTGGCGGGAGCCGTGACCCTAGATGGATGCCCACCGCGCATGGCGAGCTGATTGCGCATAGCGTGCCGCGCACCAGGAA
>JAJRXO010000301.1 GCA_024276255.1 Chloroflexota bacterium
ATTTATTCGTAGCTGTGTCGCGTAAAAGGTAAGCAACATTATGCCCTCAGAGACTATTCTCATCGTTGATGATGATAAAACCTTAGTAACCGGTTTGATGTTGACATTGCAGGCAGAGGGATATGATGTACTGACTGCTGGCAATGGACTTGAAGCATTGGAAGTCCTGGCGCAGTCGCATGTGGATCTGATCATTGCCGATGTGGCCATGCCCAAGATGAACGGCTATCAGTTGTTGGAGCGAGTCCGCCAGAATCCTGAGTGGGTGGCAATTCCCTTCCTGTTGCTCACCGGTCGGGCAATGGATAGCGACGTGCGCTACGGCAAGGAGCTGGGGGTGGATGATTATCTCACCAAGCCCATCGATCCCGAGGACTTGTTGGCCAGTGTACGCGGCAAGTTGCTACGGGCCAGGATCTTACTGGAGACGGTGGTCAGCCAGCCCCATCAACCGCAATCGCATTTGCTGGAATATGGCCCGATCCGCCTGGATCCCGATGCCTTCCAGGTCTGGATCGATGATCAGCCGGTTTCTCTCTCATTGCGAGAATTCAGGCTGTTGTATGCCCTGATGCGGGAACCCCATCGCGTACACGAGCATGTAGAGCTGGTGAAGGAAACCCATGAATACCACACCGACTATATTCAGGCTGGTAATCTGCTGCGCCCCCTCATGCGTTCGCTGCGGAATAAGTTGAGTGAGGTCGCCCATCGCTCTGTTGATCTCATTGTGACCGTGCGTGGTGTGGGGTATCGGCTGAAGTCAGAAGAGGAACTGAGTTCAATAGATACCTGATTTCATGGCGGGGCCGGGGGAACAAGCATGTATAGATCATGAGACGGGGGGATATTTTGTCTTATATCCGGGTATGAACGAAAAATCGGTAGATTCGCTGTTTTGCGCACGAAAACGCACAGAACCTACTGTAAAATAGCAGCCTGCTGTGCTAGATTTGCATAGCATATGGGAGTACTATAGAAGTAGTAATTCCCATCATTCGGCCACAGGAGGCAACAATGCGAATACGATACTGGATATTAATAGTAGCATTGTCTGTTGTGCTGATGATGGTAATGAGCGTTCAACCGCTGGTTGCTGCGGGGCCAGACACGGATCAGACCGGACAGGCTCAACGCATCATCATCGGCCTTAAAGATGCGCAGCATATCGATTGGCTGAAGGAATTGAGTCGGCGCCAGGGATTGCGCATTATTCGTGTGGATGAGAAACTCCGCATGGCTGTGGTTGAGATCCCGGCCGTGGCAGCCAACCGAATACAGGCTCAGCTTTTTGAATTAACGGATGTGCGCTACGTCGAACGTGATGGGCGCGTGTCTATTGCTTTGTCCCCCCATGATCCCGATTACAACGATCCCAGTCTCGTTTATGGCCCCCAGCTGATGCAGGCGCCTGCGGCCTGGGACACCAGTATGGGAGACCCCAGTATCATCATCGGTATTCTGGACACCGGAATCGATGCCAGTCATCCCGAATTCAGCGGGCGAATTCTGCCCGGCTATGACTTTGTGAACAACGATAACGACCCTGCCGATGATCACGGGCACGGCACGCATGTGTCGGGCATTGCTGCTGCCGGCATCAATAATGGTATCGGCATGGCCGGTATTGCCGGTAAGGCCAGCCTGCTCCCCGTGAAGGTACTCGACAACACCGGCAATGGCTGGTGGAGTAATGTAGCCTCAGGTATGACGTGGGCGGTCGATCAGGGCGCCCGGGTCATTAACCTCAGCCTGGGCGGCCCCACCGATTCGGCTGTAATGCGCGACGCCATCAATTATGCCACGGCTCACAACGCGGTCGTGGTGGTTGCCGCCGGTAACAATGGCTCTGATGCGCCCTTCTATCCTGCTGTATACGACAATGTGCTGGCGGTGGGGGCAGTTACGCCCTTCAAACAGTGGGCCACCTATTCCAATTTCGGCCCCAATGTCGATGTGGTGGCTCCCGGCTCCACCGTCTACAGCACCGAGTGGTCCGGCACCGGGCGCAGCTACGGTTTTCGCAGCGGCACCTCGATGGCCTCACCGCATGTGGCCGGCCTGGCGGCGCTCATCCTAAGCGTCAACCCGAGCCTCAGCGAGAGCGAGGTCCGCAACCTGATAATGTACAACACCCAGGCGGCTGATCCCACTGTAGTGGATACCTATCTGGGGCATGGCCTGGTGGATGCAGGCGCAGCGGTGGCCGCTGCTGCCGCTCTCACCCAGCCCGGCAATGCTGCCACCATTGGCGGCCAGGTCTTCTACGACTGGAATCAGAACAGCCAGAAAGAGATCAGCGAACAGGGTGTGGCCAATGTGCCTGTATGTCTCTTCCAGGATCAGGGCACGCTGACGGAACTCGATCCTGCCGACGTGCAACTCAGCTGCCAGAACACACAAAGTGATGGCAGCTACCAGTTCACGCAACTGGCTGATGGCAACTATCTGGTCGTCGAAACGCCTCCCAGCGGATTCGTGGCCACGACGCCGATTGTTTACGCCCTAAGCATCACGGGCGGCGCCAGTGCGAACGGTAACACCTTCGATTTCGGAAATCTGGTTTATAGCAGTGTTAGTGGCACTCTCTATGTCGATAGCAATGGAAATGGTGTACACGACGCCAGCGAAAACCTCGGTATCTCCAACGTGGTCGTCACACTTACCAATGTCGACACCGGCGCTGCGGTGAGCACTCTCACTGATGCCAATGGGCAGTTCAGCTTCGACTCACTCATTCCTGGCACCTACACTGTGAAAGTGCCTGCTTATGTGCCAGGCTACACCCCCACCAGTACCACCACACAGGAGGTCACAGTTGGTATCGACGCAAGTATCAGCGGCCTTGATTTTGGATACATCAACCCCACCTCGGTGCAACTCACTCGCTTTGCAGCCGAACACACGGCTAAAGGCGTCCAAATCAGTTGGACAGTAAGCGCCGAAAAGAATATCTCCGGGTATGTGATCTGGCGATCGCTCAGCGCAGATGGAAAATACAAGCCTGTCTCTCCGCTAATCCTCGCCGAAAGAAACGCGCTGGGGGCAAGCTACCAGTGGATCGACGTCAGTGTCGATCAACTTGGGATCTACTACTACAAGTTGCAAAGTATGCCTGATGGTGAGTTCTTCGGTCCCATTGCCTCCTCTCTCCCAGTCCCCCAACCGAATACAGTTTCGACCGTTTTCGCTCCATTTGTCCTGCGCTAACAGGTGCTCAACGAACGCCAGATCTGCCAGGGGGCGGCCCAAGTGGTCGCCCCTTATTTTTTTGTCCCCCAGGGGAGAAGCTCCCTGCCCCCTACTCCCTACTCTACTCCCTACTCCCTACTCCCTGCTCCCTACTCGCTACTCGCTGCTCCCTGCTCCCATCTCCCTGCCTCCCATCTCCCTACCTCTCGTCTCCCTTGAGGAGTCCTGGTATATGTTTACAGTCACTAAGACAAAAGGAGCACAAAGGCGATGGCAAAAAGCATAGTAAAGCGTTATAGTGAGGCATTCCGAATCCAGGTGGTTCGAGAATATGAAACTGGGGCAAGTATATACGA
>JAJRXO010000017.1 GCA_024276255.1 Chloroflexota bacterium
ATGAGTTCATAGCGGCGCAATACCAGCGGCATGAAGCCATCTTCCTGCACGTCAGGCATAGGCGCCTCGGCCCAATGGCCGATGTCGGTGGTCACCGGCTCGATGGAAGGAGGGCTGTCGTGGTGGAAGTGGAGACGGACACCGAACGCAGAGGGCTCCGCCGCCATGCCATACTCCACCCAAAAGCCAGGAATCCAGACAACGTCGGGAAAACGATCAAGCAATCCCCGATGAATCGCAAACCATTTTTCAGGATCGAGATAGAAATCAAGCGTGTCGATACCAGCGTAATCGGGAAGCCAGGGGCTATCGACGATAAGAGCAACGGGTGGTTGATCGGGTTCCTCCAGGCGGGCTGCCTGCTTGAAACGTTCCCAGGGTGTCGTCATTTCAGTTCTTCCTTGACGATGAGTACCGTCGTTCAACATGAGTGTGCATAGGGCGATGAAAAACGGGCGGGTTGAAAAGATTCACGGCTGTTTTCATGGCATCTTATCCCGAAATGTAACCAGACGGGCGCCCGCGAAACCAAAAGGTGTGAGGATATAATCATCTGTCCAGCGCGTTTGATGCGAGAAACTGTAGGGGCCGGTGCAATCGGGATCGCCGCCGGCATAATGGTGGGGGCCCAGGAGATTCCGCAGGGTGCCGACCAGCTCGATCTCAATCAGATTCTCGCCTTGCTGCAGTGCGTCGGTGACGCCGATCTGAAACGGCGGCCAGGCCAGCACGCTCACATGCCGACCATTGACTCGTATATGGGCGGCGGCGGCCTGTAAGTCGTCCAGTTTGAGTATTGTTCGTTCTGTTAGAGAGGAAAGATGTACTGTCTGGGAGAGCATAACGCGTCCGACGAAAAAGGGGAAACCGCTGGCTGTGAGGTTGACGTTGCCTTGAGTGCCCACTGTGTGCGGTAAATCTACTATCTGAAACCTGCCTGTGTAGCGCTCGAAAATCCGCCCCTGGGAACGGCTTTCTTCCCGTGGCCCCTGGCCTTCCACGCCGAAGTTTCCGATCAGGTAAATGTTTTCCAGCTCCGTGTCCTGTTGCCAAACACCTTTGAGGATGATTTCATGCTGTCCAGGACGAATCTCGCTCGATACAGCGAGTTTACGGAATGACCTATCGATCCACCAGCCAGCGTCGTGTGTGTCGAATGAACGGCCGTTCCACAAAATGCGGAAACGTTCCGGCGTCTCGACAACAAGATAGATGGGCTGGGGAGGCTGTTCAGTGCACTCAAAAAGAAAGCGCAAGGCAAAGGGTGTTCCTGGTCCCGAATCTCTGAGGCTTTTCTGGATGGCAAGCACAGTCCTGGGTTCGCACCAGGGCCGTTCAGCGATCTTCAGCCGGGCTATATCTAATGTAAGGGCGTTGAGGCTGTGAGGGCTGAGACGCCAGGGTTTGTCCAGGCGTTTTTCATGTAACACGGTACTCGAGCCGGACGTCGTCAGGGTAGCGATGGCTGGTTGGGAAATAATCCCCTCCTTTTCCTCGCCATGACGAACCAACAAGTATGAACCCGCGGCCGTGAAATCAAGTGAGATCTCACTGATTTCATCCTGGTAAGCGGCGGGGACAGGACTGACATCGCCGTGAAGCAGATCCCATACTTCCAACTGGCCCCTACCCCGCACTTGCATCGTAGCCCAAACATCCTCCTCCGCGATGTTGACACAAAAGTACCAGTCCGTTCCTTCATGCTGGCGGTGATGCACCCAGATAGCGGGCTGCCCGGCAATACGGACGTCAAATGGCAGACAGTTGTCGAGGGCGGCGGGTAAATCCTTAAGGGAAAGCACCTGCGCTTTGGCGGGTAGCGGCGCTATTTCTGACTCGCACCCTTCCACCAGACGAGGTATCGGTTCCAAAGCCAAAATCACGCCGCCGGCAGCGGCAAATGCATGCAGCAGCTCTGCTGTGCTCGCGGCCAAGGTGATCCCCGCAGGAACGATGACCAGGCGATAGGCCATGGCGCCGAGTTGGAGGCGAGGCTGATCCGACGATTCTGCCGAGACTCGAGCGTACTTTGCCATTAGCATCTCATCACCGAGATGGAAATCGCGCTGGTGCTGGAGGAGGGTACGGCCGAGCTCATCGAGCGCATGATCGAGCTCATCGACGGCAAAGCTGGCGTCGGGTTGATAGAGAGCCCAGGCACTACCGAGGGGATGGATAACGAGAATGTCGACGACTCGCTGGCCTTGGCTCATGGCATAACTAAGGCGGGCGAAGTAGTCGGCAAGGAGACTGTATTCGGACCACCAGGGTTGCTGATAGAACAGATTCGGTGGATAGTCTCGCTTGCGCGAGCCACGCATCGAATAAAGGGCCATGTGGGCGTTGTGCAGGTTGATGCCCATTACCGAGGCCCAGTCGCCCAGTCTTTTGTGTCCGGCAAGGGCGAAATCCTGACCGGTGCAGCCGTAATTCTCGCACAAAGTGCGTTGTTTGCCGAGCTGACTGGCGACACTATCCACCTGTTTCATGGCCAGCACGGTACCGGCGAAGCGGTTGAGGGAACGCCCGAGATTATCCACACCGGGAATGTGCATGTATTCATAGTGGGGCATGGCGGCCCCGATCCAACGAATCTGGCTGAGGAGCGTATCCTCTCCCATGGTGTGGCCGGTGTAGGCGAGGCCATGCCTGTCGCACCAGGCGTATATCTGGCGGGAATAGCTCTCCACGAAGCGTTGTGTGACGGTACGCCAATAGTGATATCGCACTTCGTAGTAACTACGACGAACGCCATCCCCCTCGCAATCGAGGTTGAAAAACAGGGAAGGCAGGTAAGGGATCAGTTCGTAGCCGTTTTGGCTGAAGAAGTAGGGGGAAAAATCGCTGCTCCAGGGAATGGACAGCAAGGGTAGATCACGGGACCAGGGCACGGAGGGATGGAAATGGATGCAGGGCTCGTCACTGAAGATGCCGGGGATAGTTTGTCCCAAGGCATCTGCAAATTCATGAGCATAGGCCTCGTGCGTCGTGTGTAGAAAGGCGCGCACGGCCTCGGGATTGAGCAGATCGAGATAGCTGTAGTCATTGAAGCGCGGATTACCGAGGGGTGCCGTGCGCACATAAAACTGGAGAAGTCTGTGTTCTTCCCTCTCCAGCACGGGGATTTCTTCCGCGTCCAGAGGACGAACATCTACCCAGGCGTCGGGCCTCTGCCGGGCGACAAAGGCGGCGGTGCGTTCTGCGAGCAAGGCAGGCTTGTTGTCTACTTTGCAGACCAATGCCTGCATGCGATGCTCTGGTTCTGGCGCCACGCTAAGCCCACCGGCGAAGCCGCTGGGCCAGCGATCCTCGTCGTAAAGCCAGGCGTGCAAACCTTGCTTGCTAGCTTGTTCGACGCAGGCCCGCACGCAGGCCATCCACTTCGGGCCCAGATAACCTGTTCGCAAGCCCTCTCTTGCCTGCATGAAAAAACCACCCAAGCCAGCCTCGGCCATGAGGCCAACCTGTCTGCGTAATTCCTCAACCTCCAGATCATCATTCCAGGCCCAGAACATCAGCTCGCGGAAGGAAGGATCGGGGTGGAGAAAGGTTTCGTAGTTCATTGCCGGAAACCAGCCAGGTGTCGGCGAAGCTGCTCGAGACTGTCATCGAGGCAGCCACTGGTGTCGAGTTCGATAAAGCCTTCCTCGGCCGTCGGTTTTTCGAAGGCTGCGCAAATGCGTGCATAGAGATCATCCAACCTGATGTCGATTTTCGCACCACGAGCCACACCCTTGCCGATTTCTGCGACTCTGGACTGGTGGCGTTTTTGCAAGATTGCCTCATCCTGGCAGCGGCACCAAAGGGGGATAACCGTGTAGCCTTGCTCATCACACCAGTGGATCAGTTTGCGCCGGGGCTGCGCCCGCATCGTCCCCAGTTCCACGAAGAAAAGCTCACTCGGCGACTGTTGAATCGTACTCTGGATGTGCTCGATGAGGCGATCGCCCTCCTGCAACCAGCGATCCAAATTGATCTGCGAAGGAGGGATGATGCTCGTGAAAATGGCGTCTGCATGGATGGCCTCACCTCCGTATTCCTGCAGTAAATGCTGGATGAGGGTTGTCTTGCCGGTGTAGGGCAGGCCGATAAGGAGAACGACTGTTTTCGTTCGCACGTTCACTTGATTTCTCTCAGCAAAAGATCGGGGTTCTGCATGATCTCGTCCATATCATGCAAAAAACGGCCGATAGGTGCGGCATCGACGACACGGTGGTCGGAGCTGACGCAGAAATAGGCCATAGTACGCTCGACCACTTCACCATCGACGACCACCGCCCTCGCACGGCCTCTTCCCACGCCTAGAGCCCCCACCTGGGGCGGATAAAGCAGGGCCTGGAAGAAGTCGATGCCGAGGGGGCCGGCATTGGAAATCGTGAAAGAGCCCCCTTCCATGGCCTCGGAGCGCAGGCGGCCGCCGCGAGCCTGCTGGATCAGTTCGCCCAGCTCGCTGGCGATGTCTCGCAGCGATTTTCTGTTCGTCTGGCGCACAACTGGCACCATAACACCTTCCTCGACCGCGACAACCACACCAATGTGAACGTTCTCATCCAGCCAGATACTATCATCCTCCAGCAAGGCATTGAGGATCGGTGTCTTTTCCAGCGCCATGGCCGCTGCCTTGACCAGCATGGCCGTAAAAGTCGGCGGTTTGTCCCCTCCCTGCTCGCCCACTGGCAGATCGCGACGAAACCGCAGGATAGAGGTGATATCGATTTCTCGACAAAGGGCGGCCTGAGGAGCCTGAATACTTTGCAAGGTACGCCGGGCTATGGCTTTGCGCATCGGGCTCAACGGCAGGCGCTTCCCTGGCTTTGCCCCCGCATCAATCGCTCGCAACACGTCCTTGCGTTCGATGCGCCCTCGCGGCCCGGAGCCTTGGAGATTCTGCCAATCGATACCTTTGTCCTCGGCCAGTCGTCTTGCCGCAGGAGAGATGACGATCCGTCGTGGTTTGGATGGAGAGGGGGGTAGGGCCGAGGTTGCGGGAGGATGGGAGTCCGACGCCGGGGCGGAGGAAGATGCCGGGCTGGGTTGTTGTGCAGCCTGAGTGAGAATTGCCTTGATCGCCGCTTCGTCCTCATCCGCGGCGGCAATGACGGCCAGCACAGCACCGACAGAAGCCGTTTCACCCTCATCGACGACGATGACACGCAAAACACCTTCCGCCGGCGCCGTCACCTCATTATCGACCTTTTCCGACTCGACGATAAGGATGGGCTCATCACGTTTTATCTCGTCGCCTTCCTTTTTCAGCCATTCCACGACCATCCCTTCTTCCATGATCATGCCCCAGCGAGGCATGGTAACAGCGGTAGCCATGATTTACTCCTCCTGTCCCAGAGAGCGCAAGACAGCTTGCACGATATCCTCTTCACTGGGAATGCACGCCGCCTCTAGCACCGGGCTATACGGCAGGGCCGCACTGATCGTGCCCAGGCGCTGTACCGGCGCATCCAGATAATCGAACCATTCTTCCACCGCTATTGCTGCCAGCTCCGCCCCAAATCCGCCTCGCTTCCGTCCTTCCTCCACCACGACCAGATGGTAGGTCTTTTGCAGGGATTGGAAAATCGTGTCTTTGTCAAGGGGAACCAGGGTGCGGGGATCGATCACCTCCACCTCGATGCCCCGTTGACTCAGTTTTTCTGCGGCAGCCAGGGCCTTGTGGACGGTAACAGAAACGGCCACGAGGGTCACATCGCTGCCCACGCGTTTGATATCCGCCTGTCCCAAGGGAATCAGGTATTCCTCCTCGGGAACCTCGCCGCGCTGAGGGAGCAAGCGCCGGTGCTCGAAAAAAAGCACGGGATTGTCATCGCGAATGGCTGATTTGAGGAGGCCCTTGGCGTCGTAGGGCGTTGCCGGCACCGCCACTTTCAGGCCGGGTGGGAGGATGAAGGCAGCTTCCAGGCTCTGCGAGTGACCGTACCCAGCCCCGCCGCGGGCTCCACTGGGCGTTTCAATCACCATGGGCACCTTGAGGGCGCCATCGCTGATGTAATGCCATTGTCCAGCCTGATTGGCCGTCATTTCCATGGCCAGATAATTGAAATCGCCAAACATGATCTGCACCACGGGGCGCAGACCGGTCATCGCTGCCCCTACGGCTGCCCCCACCGACGCAGACTCACATATCGGCGTGTTGATCACCCGTGCTGGCCCGAATTCATCGACGAGTTTCGATGTCGTGGCAAAGATACCGGCCTGCACATCCTGGCCCATGACAAACACTCTCTCGTCACGGCGCATTTCTTCCTGGAATGCTTCTCGTACGGCCTGGATAAAAGTTATTCTTCGGTTCATCTATTTATCTCCGGGAAATATTGTTCGATAAAGTCGAGGGGATCACCCCTGTCTTAAGCATAGATATGTTCATAAATCGTCGCCGGGTCAGGATAAGGGCTTTCCTCCGCAAACTTTACGGCAGCTTCGATTTCGTCTGCGATGGACGCCAGCATGGCCTGTTCATCAGCCTCCGTCCACATCCCTTCGGCCATCATCGTGGCGCGACAGCGATCGATGGGGTCCTTCTGGACCCAGATTTCGATCTCTTCCTGCGGCTGATATCCTCCGGGATCGCCGGTGTAATGCGTACAGCGGCGATAGGTCTTGAATTCCAGAAACATGGGGCCTTCGCCTTGTCGCGCCCGCGACACGGCCTCTGCGGTGGCTCCATACACGAGGGCGATGTCATTGCCATCGACAATCTCGTATGGGATGCCATAAGCGCCTGCCCTCGGTGCGATATCCTCTGTCGCTACGACATTGCGATAATGGGCCAGCTCCACATACTGATTGTTATTACATACGAACACCAGCGGCAGCTGCCAGAGAGATGCCATTTCCAGAGAGGGGCCGAAATCAGCCTGCCCTGCCGTGCCTTCGCCAAAGAGATTCACCGTCACCTGGTCGCTGCCGCGCAGCTTAGTGGAAAGGGCGGTGCCAACGGCCATGCCGAACTCACTGCCCAGGCTGCTGGGCAGGGGCATGATTCCGATCTCGGGTTTGAGCAGATGCTGCCCCAGGCGACCCCGGCTGAGTGAGGTGGCCTTGCCGTAGTACTCGCTCAGGATTTCGCGCGGCGTCAGGCCCTTGCCGATGTACTCAGCGAAGCCGCGATGGGTCCCGAAGATGTAGTCGCTATAGCGCAGAGGGCCGCAAATGCCCACGCCAACCGCCTCCTGCCCCAGGCCAAAATGGCCGGAACAGGGAATACGCGCGGCCGTCACTAGTTGCTCCACGCGTTTCTCCAGCAGTCTGACCGTGACCATTTTCCGATAGAGTTCTTTTCGTTTGTCATCCTCTAATTGCATGGTAAGTCTCCATTTAGGTTTCTATCCAGATGGGGCTGGCCCAAGCCATCTCGCCATCCTCCTGCGTAACTCGCACATAGTAAAAAGTAAAGGGTTTAGGGCTCCAGAGCGCCGTTGGCAAATGCACAGCGGAAAGCTCGGCCTGATCCTCCCAGCTAAAAATGGCTGCAAGTCCCTCGCCGATGTGAGTGTAAACATCCTGATTGTTGCGAACGATCTCCACTTTGTTGATGGCGGCCGTTCCCTGCACCTCTATTTCGATCTTTCTCAACGTCGCCAGGTCGGGCTCATCGGCCAGGTTGAGGATCGAGCCCATGTCGTGGTCGTTCACGGTGAAATGTAGGATGATTCTGGCGCCGGTGGTGGCGTAGGTGCGCCTTTGCCACAGCCCTTCCCAAATCGATGTCCGGGTTTTGTCTGCTGCCCACACGGCCATCAGGCCGGCCTGGTAGCGAAAAGGGGGCCAGCCAATGCGAATGTAATCGCCGGGATGACCGTAATGATCGTCTCCGCCGCCCGTAAACCCCACCCGCCATCCCATCTCCAATGCCTTCTGCACAAAACCAACCGCCTTCTCTCCCGCATCCTCTCTCGGGTTTTGCAGTCGTTTGGCGGGGCGGACGGGATAGGGATTGCCATCATTGACGCTACGTTCGGAGCTGCCCCAGCATGAGTAAATCTCAACCAGGCGCTCTTTTTCCGGATCGTGGTCTTGCCAATCACAATAATTGCCGTTGCTGGCAGGGTGGTGGGGAATGATGAGCGCATTTTCCGGCGCCAGGGCCTGGAAAAGATCGGTGGGGTGGGGATAGGCATCCTCTTCGGAGCGGTAGATCGGGCGATGATCATGTAAATAATAGACATTTCGGTCGCCATGTCCTTTGCGCAGCCATTTGGCCCATTCGTATCCCAGAAAGGTAACGAATCGGCCGGGTTGGTTGTATTGTTCAGTGAGCCGTTGTGTAATCTGCCAGAAGGAATCTGGGGTTTCAGAAACATGGTCGTGGTCCGAAACCGCGCCAAAATCCAGGCCTGCTTCGTCTCGCATGGTGCGGAAATAGTGGTCGAGACTGCCCAGGCCATCGGAGAGCTCGGTGTGAGCGTGGATCATACCCCATAAAGGCCGCAAAGGCGGTGGCGTCTCCAGGCAGCGCACCGGGTTGGAGATGCCGACCAATCCCGACCCGCGTTCCTCCACCTCGAAGCGGTATACCCCTCTAGGTGAAAGCACGATGTCTTCGAGCCAGCAACAAGTGGTATCAACATTGTCTGTCCGATTTGCTGCTATCGTTTCACTGTTCAAGCGCAGGGTTACATTGCCCACCTCTTCGCAGGCGACATTTCCCCATCGATCCTCGGGGCGTACCAGGAGCCGCAGGGGCTCGCCGGCCATGACGAAGGAAGGGGCAATGATGCGGAGATGGTGCTTCTTACTGCCGGTGATGTGCATTAGGCAGGCAGCAAGCGCCTCTCGGCGGGGATCCTGCCGAAGCCCTGGGATTTTGACAGGGGGGATGGGGTCAGGAAGAAATAGCAGAAAAAACTTGTTTTCCAGGGCGTATTCAGGTGCTACCGCCCCCATCTCTCCACCCAGAAAGACCTCGACGGTAGCCCCCGGGGGGATACCCGCTGAGGGCGCCCGAAAATAGAAGCTTCCCGGATCATGTTGTGCAGGTTGCAGAGGGAATTGCCCCTCGCCGATTTGGCAGGACACATGGCCCTGAGCCAGGGGATCGTGGCTTTGCAAATGCGGCCACACCAATTTATTGTAACGTCCTCCATGAAACTGGATCCCAACCAGCTCTCCTCCCTCAACCTTTGTATCTATCTCGAATTGCAGCCGCCACCGGCCGCGCTCACCTGCTCGCGCCAGGGGCGGATCGGCCATGCTCAAGGGAACGTCATCGGGCACGCGTAAAGGACGTCTGAAATCCATCATCTTGTTTCGCTCTCCTGCGCTTCCTCTAGCAAATAAGCAACGATGGGATCGGCTTTTCCCGCGGCCAGGTCTGGACGAAAGAGCATGACGCCATCTGCGCCTGCACGGGCGGTGCGCAGACAACCTTTGAATGTCTTCAGGGTTGGCGGGGTAGGATGCCAGGTGGTGGAGCGGGCGTAAACGCCGGCAATAACGGGAAAGCGACCGGCAATAATCGTCTTATTGGCCCACAGCCACTCCTTCATCCCCAAGCGCGTGTCGAGATTGGCCCACCACAGCATGACTCCATCGATAAAATCGAGATAGTCTCCCAGCAACGAGGGTGTGATCCCGTAGATGGTGGGACAGAAAACGATATCGCTGCGGCTTTGGCGCAAGGCTTTCATCATCTCTGCCATGTAGGCGGGGGTGAGAATCTGAAAGTTTTCCTTGCGGTCAAAATCATCGATGCTAAAACAGGTCAGATTGGGGTGGCGGGCTGCCAGTTGGCCAAGGGCGTCACACCAGGCTAGATAATCCGTGCCAAAGGGATATGAGCATCCCTGGTACTCGGGGCCGAAGGGCGTGCCCGTGCGCTTTCCCTGCCAGGGCGAAAGTACGGTCACCCACACCTTCAAGCAGGCTTCGGCTGCCACCGGCAAGAAACGCTGACAATCCTCCCAGTCATATTCATCGTGAAAGATGAAGTAGTTGAAGGTGGAAATACGAAGGGCGCGCAGTGCTTCAATCTGCCGCCTGCTATCCAGACGGCCATCTTCTCCTTTGATCAGGCGTCCCCAGGTGCCATAGACACCACGCAGCAATGCCTGTCGTTCCGCCTTTTCCGGGTGAATTTCCATGATGGATATTTTCCTCGTGGTACCGTTATAATTTAATGGCCCCAGACGTCATGCCTTCAATGAATGGCTTGGTAAAGATGATGAAGAGAATCAATAAGGGCAGGCTGGCCAGGACATATCCAGCCATCATGATACCCCATTGGGCGCCGCCCGATGATGCCAGTTGATAGAGGGCAAGGGTGAGGGTACGGAGTTCGGGATTATCCAGCGTCACCAGGGGCCAGACGAAATCGTTCCAAAGGACGAGGAGGCCCAGTAAGGAAAGGGTGGCGATGATAGGTTTCGACATGGGCAAAACCATGCTCCAATAGATGCGGAAATTGCCGGCGCCTTCGATGCGCGCCGATTCCAGTACCTCTTTGGGCAAGCTTCGGAAAAAGGTGCGCATGACGAATATGTTGAACACCTGTCTCTGGGCAATGTAGGGCAAAATCAGGGCCCAGTACGAATTGATCAGCTTGAGATCGACGATGATCAAATAGCGCGGCACCAGAGTGAGGATCGCAGGTACCATCAGCAAGATGGTCAATCCCCAAAAGAGAATGTCTCGGCCGGGGAAGTCGAACACGGCGAAGATGTAAGCAGCCAGGGAAGAGAGGAAGATACTGACGGTAATGGAGGTAACGGCGACAAAGATGGTGTTGAGGGCCGGTCGCCAGATGATCTTGAGGGCAAAGCCGTAATTGGTATCCAGATGGAAGGGGCGGGTGATACCGAGGGGATTGACGGCAAACTGGGCTGAGTTTTTGGTTGAGATATTCAACATCAGAATCAGCGGCGCAAAGGTGATGATTGTAACGACGACCAAAAAGAGATACTGTATCCAGTCGGTGCGTAGTTGTTTCCAGGTGGGTAGTATGCTCATATCAGTTTTCCCTCAGCTCATTGAGTAAAGCCCTTTTCGTCACTTCGTTTATACCGTTCCAATAGCACACTCAGGATCAGAATCACCAAAAAGAGGATGACGCCGACGGCGCTGGCTTTACCGTAATCTTTGGCGCCCTCGCTGGCCCTGGCACCAAATGCCTGGTGATAGAGGTACAAGCCGGGCACGAGGCTGGCGTTGACGGGACCGCCATCGGTAAGGACGAGAATGCCGAAGAAGCCCTGAATCTGGTAAATGATCATTAGAATCATCGTCAACTTGATTTGCCCCCAAAGTAAAGGTAAATCAATGGAAAAGAAGCGTCGCAAGCGAGAGGCTCCGTCGACGATGGAAGCATCGATCACCTCAGTGGGGATGCCCCACAGCCCGGCCAGATAGACCAGCATCCACACACCACCGACCCAGGGAACGCCCGTAAACATCAGGGCTGGCTTGACCAAAGTCGGGTCGGCCAGCCAGGTTTGCGTGGGGAGTCCCAAACCCTTCATGAGAATATTGGCAGCACCGCCGATCGGATGGTAGATGTATTGCCAGATCAGGAGGAGCACCAGGCTGGGGATGATCGCCGGTACGATCAGCATGAAACGCCAGAAGGTCTGATGCCGGCGATTGTGCAAATTGTAAATCGCTTCGGCAGCAATAATGGGCCCAAATAGAGGCAGGGAGAGTTCGAAGGCCAGAAAAATGGCCATGTTTTTCAGGGAAATATGGAATTCAGGATCTGCTAAGATAAATTTGTATTGATTGAGCCCAACGAAGCGGTTGATGCTGTAGCCATCGTAAATGAAAAAGGAACGATAAAATGCCAGAATGGCGGGCCAGTAGACAAAGATAATGAGAAATGCGAATGAAGGTAGCAAGAAGAGATAAAGATATCGGGCACGCCAGATTCGGGCCCCCAGTGTTTTCCTGTCACGCCCTCTCTTGTGAACCTGTTGCGCAGATGCACCTATTGTCATGTGAATCTCTCCCTGGCGGCACGGGGATGGAGCGAGAACTCCACCCCCGTGGTATTGGGTGCTGAAATGCGTCCTGCCCAGATGGCTGAGCCCAAACAGTCACACTTCATGCGATGTTTTCTATTGCGGTGGGCTACACACATCCGAACCGATCAGGTCGATTGCGGCATCGGCCCAGGGGCGGCTCTTTTCGGCCAATGTCTGATTGATCCAGGTCGTGGTGTATTTGTCCATGGCGGCCGTCCATTCATCGACGGAGGTGATTTGCCCGACAGCCAAGGGCTCGACGACATTGGTCATCCAGCTGCTGCGATCCGGTCCGTACCACGCCCAACCACCCATCTGGTCGGCAAAACCACCCTTGCTCTGGCCCTCGAGCATGGTCAAGATGCGTTCATCGGAGACAACTCGGGAAGCAAAGGGATTGGATGGGGGTGCGTAAAGCAGGTCGGCGTAGAGCTTCTGTTGCTCTGCAGCGCCGGCAAACATCATGAAGTCGACAGCCAGGTCTTCGATATCGTCTTTGTTGGCGCGCACATCCCTGGAAGGAATGGCCCAGGGATAGCCCCAACCGCCGTCTTCCACGACATCAGCAGCATTGGCGGCCATTTCCGCTGTCCACCACTGATTCTCGGTGATCGGCGGAGTCAGGAAAACGCCCATGTCGAAGTCGACCAGTCCCTGCGCCTTGGCTTCGTCGAAATCTTTGATGGTGTCAGTGAAGGCGTACATCATCACGGACTGTTGGTTAAAGAACATCTCCTGTACCTGGGCGCCGGTGATGCCGTTCCAGCCTTGTGGTAACTGCGATGTGATATCAACGAACCACTTGGCGACGGACTCATTCACCGGATCGCTCCAGGGGAAGTCGCCATTACAATAGGCGGCCACGCGATACTGCCAGGGAGGAGCACCCTGCTTGCGCACACCATACTTCTCCTCGATCGCCTGTTCCCTGGCATCAGCGACGGCGTTATGAACGCGCCACCAGAAGTGGCTGACGGCAAAGGCGGAGCCATCCAGGGTGAAGGGAACATCGTAGCCACGTTCTTTCAAGGTCACGAGTAGAGTGTAAAACTCATCCCAGGTCGTGGGCGGATTCAGCCCTTCCTTGTCGAGGATGCTCTTGTTGTACAGGAAACCGGCGGCTGCCAGTTGCGGCGGCCAGAAGTAGATGCCGTTGAGTCCCCATGTTTTATGGCGCATTTTGGGCGCCAGGGGATATTCATCCCCCCAACGATTGCCCGTATAGGGGTTCTTATTATCGAAGTAGGATGTGAGGTCGACGTAGGGGGTCTTGCCGTCAGCTTCCTGCGACGTGGTGACGCGCGTAAACATCACCATGATATCCGGCATGGTGCTGGCAGCGATGTGTGTGTCCATCCAGGGATAAAGATCAGTAAAGCTCTTGTTGGGCAGGTAGTTGACCTCAATTGTAACATCGGGATGGACGAGTCGATAGCGGTCGATGATGGTGTTCAGAATCAGCTCGAAGTTACCCGGACTGCCATCCGGCTTCGGGGCTGCGGCAGGAGCGGCAATCGTCAATTTGCCGGAAAGGCCCGGCGCCGGCGTAGCCGTCACCACGACTTCAACTGTTTCCTGAACAGCTTCTTTAACAACAACTGTTTCCTTGATCGTTTTTTCGACAATAACAGTTTCTTTGACGACGACTGTCTCCTTGACGACCGAGGGCTCCGGGGCCGGCGCGCTGCAAGCGGTCAGGACAACAGCCAGGATGACCACAATCAGCGCCAGCAAGGTTAATTTTCTCATTTTGATCTCCTCATGAGCAAAGAAAGAGCAAGCACAGCGGCAATGCAAACGGGACACACAAACGAAATAATTGACAGTACTGGAAAGCTGACGAAGCCCCAATAGCCGTCAGGAGGCAGGAGCGCTTAAACGTTCTACCTGCTTTGTTCCCTGCGAGATGTCGAAACGAAAATCCGCACCCCATACATTGATCTGTAGTCCGTCAGTTCACCTCCCTTTTCCTTGCTGCTGCGCCACATGACTCACGTATGACCAATGTACACGGCAGCAAGATGTGCTCGGTTTCGACGCGTTCGCCAGTGATCTTTCCTAAAACCAATTCAACAGCGCGCTTGCCTGCCGCCAGGACAGGCATGCGAACTGTTGTCAGGGCGGGATGCAGGAAGGGACTGAAATGCTGATCGTCAAACCCAACGACGGCAACATCTTGGGGTATACGCAGTTTCGCCCGATGAATGGCCTGCATGACGACAGCAGCGACAACATCATCGCTGGCCAGGATTGCCGTCGGCCTGGGTGACAGATCAAGTAATTCGAGTGTGGATTGCCGCCATTGTTCGGCAGACATTGTGTAATCACCTGGTCTCACATAATCTTCGCGGTAAGTCAACCCGTGCCGCTCGATCGCCTTGCGATAACCCTCCAGGCGATTGGCTCCGCTCTGCCTGGACAAAGGACCCCGCAGATGAGCGATACATTGATGGCCGAGTCGAATGAGATGCTCAGTGGCCTGTTCGACGCCAGCGGTATCGTCCCAATTGATGTGATCAAACTCGTTATGGCGAGTTGCCCGATTGACCAGCACGACTGGTATATCCGGATCCCGTAGTTCGATCAGGTGTGCGTCATCAAAGTACTGAGAAACGGACAGAAAGATGAGCCCATCCACCTGTTTTGCCGTGAGCACCTTGATCGCCTGTTTCTCATCGTCTATGCTGCGAGCTTTGGCAATCAACAAGTTGTGGCCAGCCTTGCGGGCAATAGACTCCATATAGCTCAATGCCTGCAAAAACAAGGGCGTTTCGATCTCCGCGATAATTACGCCAATGGTAGCGGTTCTGCGCGTCACCAGCCCCCGCGCCATGAGATTGGGACGATAATGCAGCTCATCCATCACAGCCAGAACGCGTTCCAGCGTCTGCTCGGTCATCGCATCCGTGCGATTATTGAGCACATTGGAAACAGTTGATACTGAGACCCCCGCTAATTGAGCGATATCCTTGATGGTAACACGCTTGTTCGCCTGCCGATGAGAATGGGGCATCATCCTTTTCCAGATTGCCGGAGTGATCATGGTGCGGCAGGGCTCGCTGCGGCTCCATATCCTGGTTTTTCGGGGAATTTGATGAAGTGTAACGTTTTACTAAAACGTTACAGTGAATATATCATACTTATCAGGCCCTGTCAAGCACTTTTTTTGGGGGA
>JAJRXO010000302.1 GCA_024276255.1 Chloroflexota bacterium
CCTCGCTCGCAATGCGCATGGCCGGGCGATATCTACATCGAGGACATCAATGCGGAGTCTGATTTTAACCTTGTGCAAATCATCGTCGAAACAGTGGCACAGAGCGGTTGATTGTGCCTGGCGAATGAAACCCTCCCTGGGCCACCTCCTGATTCTGCTGGCAATCCCCTTGCTGCTGGGTTGCCAGCCTGCTATTACCCCCGCTCCCGAGGTTGTTGCGGTTACCACGCCCGCGTCCTCCGGTGACCTTTTGCAGCATTACGCACCTGTCATTTAT
Organism: Chloroflexota bacterium; assembly: GCA_024276255.1. Lineage (GTDB taxonomy): Bacteria > Chloroflexota > Anaerolineae > J102 > J102 > JAADGC01. Next base: position 278 of record JAJRXO010000302.1, read on the forward strand.
CAGGGCGCGGCCAGCGATCAGGATTTCATCACGGCCGTGAATTTCGACGGGGATTGGGTGGGCAACAATAACTGGGAAAATCAACCTGACGGGGATCTATCGGCTTATGTCTATGCTTCGGCCATCGAAACCGATAGCCACTGGTATCTCTTCTATTCCCTCTTTCATCCCCGCGATTATACAGCCGAGCCCTGTGCGGAAAGCGATGGCTGTCACGAGAACGACATGGAGTCGTTGCAGGTGGTTGTGTACAAGGATGGCAGCGCCTTCGGTCGGCCACAGGCCCTGCTCACCCTCGCTCACAGCCATATTTATCTCTATCGTTTCGATCGCTCCATCGCCGGGGGCACCCTGAAAGTGGCTGGCAAAGCCCCCCTGGAGGGCAGCCATCCCGTGGTATGGGTGGAGACCTACGGCCACGGCATCTATGGCCGCTCCAAGCGATTGCAGGAAGGTCTGGTGCAATATCGAGTCGGCTCTCAGGCAGAACGACCTGCCTCCACCAGTGAGACCGATGTCAGCTATCAGCTCCTTTCCATCTACGATACCCTGTGGCAGCATCGCAAGGAGATGGGCAAGGGCAAACTCTTCGATAAGCCCTTCATCTACCGCAAGAAGGCGCTCCCCGCCAGCTTTGACGGGAATAATTTCGGCGTTGACAAGGCCAATGCTCCCTGGGGCTACGATCAGGAGATCGGCGATGTGTTGCACCGTGGTGATTTCTTCCTGGATCCCGCCCGCGCCTTTGCCACCTTTGCCCGTGTACAAACCGAAGTATCCGACCATTATCTCGCCAATTCCTACTTGCAGGATTTGCTTATTCGGCAATAGTTCGGGTAGATTGGCGTGTCAGCATATTCCATTGCCTGCAAAGGATTTCTCTCATGACGCTCTACGATGATTCTCATGCCGGTGCTGCCAGCGTGGCAGCACTGTTGGCAGCAGTTCCTGCCACCGCAGATCGCGAGTTAGCGGCTCGCTATACGCCCATCATTCGTTTTGATAGTCGCGAGCCCTTTCTGCCGCTGGCGGTGGGCTACACCATCTTTCGCAGCGATGCGCCCTCGCCTTCATTTCCCCGCACCATCGAGTTACGGCCGCCCGATGAGCCCCCGGCCGAGTTCGCCATCGAATATGCGATCTGGTGGGATTGGGACATCGGGCATCTGTATGAGCTGGAGCATGTCTGGGTCTATGTCGATGAGCGGGGTGAATTGGCGCGTGTGGAAGCGAGCTGGCATGGCGGTTTTTCCAATATGGCTGTTGCCGGGGCCATCGCCCGCGAAGGCACGCACCCGGTGGTGCTTTCCGAGCCCGGCAAACACGCTTTTGCGGCGGCCGCCGACTGGTACGACGAGCGTCGGCACCACTATGGGGGTCAGGAAAGTGAACGCTGGGCGGGCGTAGGCGGTGTCTGGGTGACGCCGCTCTTCGCGGACGAGCTGGGCTCGCTGCGTACGCCCGAGGCCAATACCTTGGTGCGCACTTTCTTGCAGCGTCAGCGCTTCCAGCCTGCCTGGGACTTCAGCCATCGTTTCGAGATCGACCCTGCCCTGCTGGTGCCATGGTCGGCCCTGCAGGCCTGGGTGCCGCGCCGCGTTGCCTGGCTGATCGACACGCTACGGCAGAGCATTCCTTCTCCTGAAAGGCGTTTCTGGCACATCGGTCACCGTGGGGCCTCGGCCCATGCCCCCGACAATACCCCGGCCGCCATCCGCAAGGCCGCGGAGTTGGCCGCCGATATGGTGGAGATCGACGTGCAGATGTCGGCTGATGGCGTGCCGGTGGTGATTCATGATCTGGAGTTGGACCGTTTTCCCGGCTACAGCGGGGCCGTCAGGAATCACACCTGGGCCCAGTTATCTGCCATTGATGTCGGCGGAGGCGAACATATTCCTACGCTGGCCGAGGCCATCCGTCTCTGTCGGGAATTAGGCCTGGGTATGTACATCGAACTGAAATCAGGTGATACCATCCCGGCCGTGGTGCAGGCTATTCAGAAGGATCAGCTTTATTATATGGTGATTGTGGCCTCGTTTCGCCCCGACTGGCTGGCCTGGGTGAAGGCGACAGATGCCCGCATCGTCACCTCGGTGCTTTTCAGTTCCCCGCATGTGGATCCCATCAAACAGGCGCAGGCCGTCGGTGCCGAGTACGTGCATCCGTGCTGGGAAAATGTGTCTCCCCACCCCCACCAGTTACTGACCCCGGAGTGGATACAAAAAGTACGGGCGGCCGGCCTGGGGATCATCGTCTGGCATGAAGAACGACCGAACGAGATCGCCGTCCTGCGCCAACTGGATGTGGATGGTATTTGCAGCAACAATCCCGAACGCCTGTAAGCCGTCGCACGGCAATCTGCTGGCGTGTTTCGTATTGCGTGTTGGTTCTACTGAAAAAAGCTTTGTCTCACGCAAAGGCGCAAAGACGCCAAGGGAAAAAGATAGGCTTCGCCAAGGAAAATGTCTCGAAACCTCCCCTTTTTCCATCTCTGTGCTCTCTGCGTCTCCGTGGTGAGAGTTTTTTCAGGGAAGCCAGTGTTTCGTATTGCGTATGTTGGCAGAGCCACGACCAAAGTAGTTCGTCAGGATAAAAGTGTGGTTGCTCAATACCTTTTGTGGAACCCGGTAGGCCCGTAAACAGGGAGACCGGGGAGTTATTGCGCCGATGAGGGCGTGGCCTGGTTTACCGGTTTTCAGGTTTACCGGCCTACCCTGGCCTCGAGTTCGGGTCGAACTTAAGCACCATCATTAACGCACATCGCGTACATTTTGCGGATAAACCCTCTAAACGTGTTACGAAATACGCCATACGCAATAGCCCCGAAGCCTCTTTGCAAACGGCACCAACGCAACTTTAAAACGGCAGGCAGGCGCGAGCCTCCCGCCTGTGCTTACGGCAGCGCTCCGGCTGCAATCGAGCTGTAGACGACGTCGCCATCCGCGGTCCATTGCACCACGGTGTCGTCGAAGCGGTATTGCCACAAGGTCGGTCCGGCCTGCATGCGGGTGGCGGACGCGAAGTTAGCTATGCGCAGCGCGGTCTGGCGATAACTGCCGTAAGCAGGGCGGGGTTGATAGTTCACGTCGACCAGCGCCCGCACGGTTTCCAGCCTGCCCTGATAGGCGCGGGTGCTGTAATAGGGTAGATAATATACGCGATCCGCACCTTCGCCCAGGGCGCTGAGCAGGAGCTTGGGCACATCGCGGGCGTGCGCCTGCGGATCGTAGCTGGCATCATCGTGCCAGGCATAGCCTATCTCCCACGCCTCGATGGGCAGCTGGCCGCCGTGGGCCGCCATTTGCAGCTTGATCCAGTCCATCACCGGCGGCAACATATCCCATGCCTCGTAAAAATGCAATTGATAAATATCGGGTCGGGGCTGCATCTGAAAATGCCAGTCCATGACCGTCAGGTCATCCTGTACCTCGGGGCTGGCCAGCATGTCCAGCAACTCGTCTTCACTGGCCAGAGGGGGGAAATCGCGGCGTGAAATATAGCGGTTGTACCATTGCAGGGCCAGGCCGGCTTTGCCTTCCTGCACCAGTTCACGGGCAATGGCCACGCCGTAACTCTGACTTGTCATGCCAAAATCGACCACTTTGGCATCAGGATCACCGGCCTTGACGGCGGCGTATCCGGCCTGCCATACGGGTTTGTATTCGGCCAGGGTTCCGTCCCAGTAGCGCCGGGCGTTCACTTCGTTTTCGATGGCATAGGCATAGACCCGCCCCCGATAGCGGTTGACGGTAGTCGTGACCCAGTCCTGGTAGTCGGCCAGATCGACCGGCGGCAGTGAGCCTTTGGTGGCGCTGGTGGCATTCCCTACGCCCCAGTGGCCCTGACCCGTGACGAGCTTGAGCCCCAGTTTTACGCCGCAGCCCTCGGCGTCGGCCACCAATTGATCCAATTGCTCGAATGTCCATTCGTCCTGGTTTGGTTCAATGGCCCGCCACGGTATGACCACCCAGGTAGCCTGGGCGTCAATACCGGCGGCCTGTCCGCAATCGAAGAAGTTGCTGGTGCGGGTAATGCCAAAGCGGCTGCGCTCAGCGGCTGCACTGTCGATCGTGAGGAGCGGCAGATACTGCACGCAGCCGTTGGCAGCGCAGTCCTCGTCCTCTGCCACAAGGGTGAGAAAGACGACAGCATGAGGGGGCAGGGTGAGCTGCTCAGGGGCGGGGGTGAGGGTTTGTTCCTGCGGCGCCACAGTGCCGGAGTTGTGATCGTTGTTGGCCTCATAGTCGGGCGCCCAGAGTTGCCACAACCGGGCGCTGGCGGGCGAGAAACCGCGGAACTGCAGGCGGACATCGATGGTGGTGCTGGCGCTATTATTGACCATGGCCAGACGCAGGGTACGGCCGTCAGGTGAGCGCGCCGCCGTGGCCACGACGATCGGAATCGGACGGTCGGCGGCCGGCTCGGTGGGAGATTCGACCGTAGTGCTGACCACTGTGCTGCCCCACCAGGGAGCAAAAGCCTCAAACACATAGGCCATGGGGGCCAGGCTGTGGTTGGTCTGCGTACGGATGAGGGCCAGATTGCCGCCGTGCAGGGCGAACTGGTTGGCATAGAGCACCGGCGCTGCCTCACCGGCATTAAGCAGGCGCATGAACCATTCGGCGGCGATCACACCGCCTTCGAGCGTGCGGTTGACCCGCCAGTACGCCGTATCCAGAAAGATATTCCATTCACTGATGGCTGCGGGCAGGGTCTTGCTGATGCCAATGCTCTGCAAATAGGCGGGCAACTTTTCTGGCGTGAGATGCTCGACCCGCTCTGTGGCGATCTGTCGACGACTGTCGTAATTGCTGTAATCAAACGAGGCGTTGTACTGGTGGCGCACGAAAAAATCCATGGCATTGAAGATGGCTTGCATGCCGGCGGTGTCGGTGATCGGCTGGGTGTCGCTGAAGGGCAGGGTGGCGGCGCCGATCTTGATGGGCACGGATGAGGATACAGCGCGCATGGCCTGTACGAAGTCGAGAAAGCCATCGTGGCCGTAGGTCGTGTATTCCACCAGAAAATAGCTGTTTGAGGGCGGAATGGCCCCATGCACGCCGTCGCCGAAATGCAGAACACCGCGCTCCGCCTCCAGGGTGAAGACCTTGGCGTCGGCGGGCTGGGTGCTCAGGTCGTCCACCTGGCTCCATTCCTGGTAGACATGGTCACGGATTTCGTCCTCGCTGGCCGCCCACAGAACCCGCACATTGCGCACCGGTGGAAAGCGCAGGACATACTGTTGCCCCGGTCCGCCATCAACTTTGAAGAAATCGCCCTTGCTGCCCAGAGGATCAAAGTCCTGGTTGGCGCCGTTGTCATAGCGCCCCCGCCGTTCCTCATCACCCCCGAAGAAATACTTGCCCGGATTTTCCGCTGTCCAGGAGTAATACCACATGTGAGGCTGATTTTCTTCATTGCCGATCTCGAAGAAACGCACGCCCACGGGCGCGGTAAATCCCATGCTGGCCCGCACCGCTCCCCAGGGCGAATCGGGAGCGCCATTGAGGAACTCCACCAGATCGGCAGCATCCTGCGCGTTCATGGTGCCGAAGTTGATGGTGATGCCCGGTTCGGCCCCTACGCTGCGGGCGAATTGCAGCAGACGCAACAGGTTTACGCCCCTGCTGTCGTCAAGCCTGCGACCGGGTTTGATGACCTGATCGTGTTTCCAGTCGTAGAGATCGGCGTTATTACCGCCGGGCCAGCGCATCAGGCTGATGCTGATCTGGCGGGTGGCGGAGATGAAACTGGCATCTGCAATGGTCTGGCTGTAGGGCGCGCTTTGCAGGAAATTGCTGCCCCACAATTCCCCCGGAACCGTGATGCCCGGTTGATTGACATCAACGGTGATGATTGCGGGGCCGACCGCCGCCGATGCCGGTGCCGCATGGATGGAGGCCGCGAGCGCGACCAGCAGTCCCAGGGCGCTGAACACCAGGATGGAAAATGCGGATAATTGTTTTGTTGTGGGTAGCATGGGATTGACTCTGGGGGGGATGATGCCCGACGCTAGCGTCCGGCGCGGCGTTGACTGAGCGGCCGAACCAACTGTCGTACGGTTTGCCAGGGCCAGAAATAGATAAAAAGAATAACATACAGGGCAAATGCACCGGCCTGTATCATGGTGAGCGCCATCAGGAAGAAGATGAGGATGATCATGCGGAACATCTCACGGGTAAACAGGGGCTTGCTCAGATCCGTGAAGTGGACGGTGCGAGCATCCAGGATGAAATCAGGCAGGTGCGTGATGGCGCTGGTGAGCAAGAAAGGCCAGCGTGTGCGCAGCGCAGCGGTCATGGCGGCAGGTATGGTGACGAACAAGGGCGCCATGCCCTGCCCGCTCGTATCCCAGGCCGCAAAGGCAAAGATGGTGTCGAGAAATACCGCGAAGATGAAGTAGAAGAAGATCAGGACAAGGGGCAGCACCAGCAATGTCTCCCGGTCGCCCTGGGCGATCTGGTACACCAGCACATAGATCAGTCCCAACAAAAAGCCCGCCAGCCAGAAACTACAGGCCAGGTCGGTGGCGGACCAATGATCACGCATGGCGATGATCAACGTGATGCCAAAGGAGATGAATGGGATCAGGTAGGAGGCAAGGGATTTCATTGGGCGCTGGAAAAGGGGCGTCAGAGATGGATGTAGATCGGGAGATAGAGATAGGTGCTGGGGGTGGGTATGGGGGTTGGGGAAGGACTGCCGGCGTTGTGGGCGCGGTCGGCCATCTGCCACATGGCCGCGGTCTGGTAGGTCTCGTTTTCTACATCCTCAGGTATCGTGTAGGTGGTTTCGTCGCTCCAATCGGCGGGCGGGGTGTTGGGGGCATTGGCGGGCAGATCGCTGCGGCCGCTGAGGGATGGGTCCGCCTGCGCGAGATAGGCCGGATCGGGATTGATCTGCACCCAGGCGCCGGCAGAATCCCATCCTGTGAAGGCCTGATGGATATGAGGATGATCAGGCGCTGACTGCATGTGATCTTCCAGCGAGGCCAGTACCATCCCCTCGAGGTCGGGGACGTTTATGAGTGCGGCGGGGAACAGGCGCACGGCCTCCCGCCATTCCCAATAGGCATCGGCTTCGGGCACGGTGGCGATGCCAGACGGCCAACTGCCACCGAAGACGCCGTAATCGGCCAGAGCCTGGGTAATCGGGCGGGAAAAGATATGTTTGACGCCGTCGGTATAGGCGCGCAACGGCCAGTCTTCGTTGGCTTCGAGAACGCCGTTGTTGTTGAGGTCGGGTGTACGGCATCCGCTGGCGCTGTCGAGCACCGTGGTGTAGTGACCGTCGCCGTTGCCGTCAAAAAAGATGGGATGTCGGATGTCGGCTGGATCGTAGGCGAGCTGGCTGTGATCGACGTTGAGGGCGGGATAGCCGTACGCGAGATAGCGAGGGTTGACCACATCCATGCGCTGGCGTTTGCCTGGTGCGCAGTCGAGGTTGATGCCCCCCAGGTCGACGGTGGCGATCTGGCTGGAGACGGGGGATTCCCACTGTACCACGTAGCGCAGGTGGCCGGCGAGGGCGGCGCCGTAGCGGGCGTCCACGCTGACGACGATGTTTCCGCCGTTGGACGCGCCCAGCAGGCCGATATTGTCGTGCAGGACCGGCACCGACAGCAGATCATCGATGGTGCGCCCCGAGCTGTCGGTCACCTCCCCGGCAGCAAAGCGCACCACATCGCGCAGGGCGATGATGCTGTCCTCCCCACGGTGATCGTATGTGCCATCGCTGCCCCGGCCCACTGTCGCATCGTAGCCGCCGGGGAAGATAAAGACAATGCGTATGCTGTCCGTAGCTGTGAGCAATCTGGGCTTCAGTGTGCCCTCGCTGTCGCCGCCGGGCACAAAGATCATGACGGGGGCGCCATCGCCATAGCGGGCGGCAGCCAGGTTGGGGGGCGCAAGAACACGCAGGGCCAGGGTGCCGCCGGACGAGCCGGTGCTGCTTGAAGGCAGGTCCACGTCGATGACGACAGGCGTGGCGGAAGGGGTGGCTGCCTGCATCGGTTGCGCAAGGGGTCCCAGCATCATGAGGCCGACAACTAACGCGAATATCGAAGCAATCAAGGTGAGGATATTGGTATTGGCTCTCATGATACGCTCTCGGTTGTGCTATCCCTATGTGGGGTGCTGTTTCACTAATAGCGTTTGTTGAGTCGCCGGATTACGAATCCGGCTCAGAGCATACTGCTCTCAGGGCGGATTCGCAATAGTCTCATATGAATGAATAGGCAATCCGCCCGACAACGCCATCCTTTCCCGGTTTTCCGGTTTACGGGTTTTCCGGTCTACAGATGGTCTGTGCGCAGATCATTTTTATCATGATGGGCGTGCGCAGCGCACACCCTCGGTCTGCTTCGAAATCAAAACGCTGATGCCGCTGATCGTCAGGATGCCGCTGATCAGAAAGATAGAAATCTGCGCAAATCTGCGGGTATCTGCGTCATCTGCGTTCTTATTTTCATCGGTATCGGCGGGCTGCCGCCCGTGTCGCCTACTGTGGATATACTTGCCGGCGTTGCCTGACTTGCTGCAGGCGCTGCTTGTCAATGGTTACGCCCAGGCCGGGGGCGGTGGGAACACTGAGGGTGCTGTCGGGATTAAGAACGAAAGGTTCGGTGATCAAATCTTGTCGATAGTAACGCGCCGAGGCGGAGATGTCGCCGGGCAGCGAAAAACCAGATAGTGTTGCCAGGGCAATGTTTGCCGCCCGGCCAATTCCCGTTTCCAGCATTCCTCCCATCCACACCGGCACACCCCGTGCCAGGCAATAGTCGTGGATCAACTTCCCTTCGAACATACCGCCAACCCGCCCCGGTTTGATGTTGATGATGCGACAGGCATCCATCTCCAGAGCCCAGCGAGCGTGGTCGACAGAGGTAATGCTTTCGTCCAAACAAAGGGGTGTTTGTAGCTGTGCCTGCAGCTTTGCATGATCGAAAATGTCATCATGGGCCAAGGGTTGCTCGATAAGCAGCAGAGCCAAATCGTCCAAAGCCTTGAGCACCTCGGCATCGGCAAGGCGGTAAGCTGAGTTGGCATCCACCTGTAACATTAAATCAGGATAGGCTCGACGTACTGCGGCAGTGTCGGCCACATCCCGTCCCGGTTTGATTTTGAGTTTGACGCGACGATAACCTTGCGCCAGATAGCCTTCGACCTTTTCGAGAAGGGCCGCCGTAGTCGGCTGAATACCCACAGAAACCCCTACGGCCACCCGATCGCCCTCACCACCCAGAAAGCGCGATAATGATACGCCCGCAGCTTGAGCAAAAACATCCCACAGAGCCATCTCCAGCCCCGCCTTGGCCATGGGATGGCCTGTAACGTGGCTGATAGCGGCGCGATACGCGGCGATATCGGCTAGATCTTTGCCGAGGATGGCCGGTAGCAAGAAATCCTCGAGGATGAGCCAGTTGGTTTTCACCGTCTCGTACGAATAGGTACAATTTTGGGTGGCGACACATTCCCCCCAACCAGTCAATCCCTCGGCCTGAAGCTCTACGAGGACACATTCGCGGTCGTTTTCCACCCAGCGAGAAGTTCGAAAGGGAGAGGCCAGGGGCATGTTGATGTGATGAAGGGTGATACGTTCGATTTTCATGGCGTGGTAGCAAGGAAACGCGTGCTATGGCAATTGCCTGAGTCCATAAAAGGCGCGAGTACGGCCCTCGATGGTACGACGAATGAAGGTCTCGACTTGATAGCCCTGCCGGAACAGGCTGGCGAAAAGTTCGCGGGTTTGCAGCCGCCAGGCCAACGCCAGGGCCGAATCTGCCCGCTTCAAACCCTGGAAATCGGCCGGTATTTCTACCAACGGCCGGGGTGGGATGGAGGGATAGTCGCTTTCGGCAGGGAGGGGAAGACCGCGCTCAGGATCAGGTAAGCTCGGGTTCAGAATGCTGAATTCGTTCAGATCGGTGGGCGGAGACGGAGTTGTGGTTTGACGCTCCCCGACCCGGGAGGAAGCGATCCACCAATCCACCTGAAAGCGATCTGAAGGAAGTCCTTTGTTCAGGACATCCTGCATCGCGCCGTAAAGATTCGGCAAATAGGTGCGGCAGACCGCGCCCAGGCGATTGATATTGAGATGCGCGTTACGAGCTTCGAGAGGATCGTACGTCCAGGTGACGTGATCCAGGCCCTGTGCGAGTACGGCTTGACGCTGGGCCCATTTGAGATTCAAACCAATGTGCCGATTACGATATGTCGGTAAGACGGCTAGCATATGTGAACAGTGTTTGAGAGCGGCCGACAGGTGCTCCTCATCACCGTCCTGCTGGGCTCCCAAAAAGCCGAAGACAAAACCGACCAGCTCCTCATCATCCCAGGCGCCGAGCACAACCCCACCATTGTGCGCAGCTGTAAGGAGGACGTGGGCGGGAACGATAAGAATGTCATCGCCGGGCCAAACCGCACCTTGCAAGTTTTCTGCGGCGCGGCATTCGTCAATATCCTGTAGAGGCCGAATAACAATATCAGAGATTGAAGACATGGCATGAATAAACAAAAACAGAAGTAAGAATGATAAGTGGAGTATCAGCAATATCACAGATCATGTCAAATGTGGCCGGAAGAGAGCAGCACTTCTACGCCCCAGCGATGGATGAAATCATCCGCTTTGGCGCGCGCCATGCGCACGGTTCATCTGCCTCGGGGATGGGCAGCTTGAAAGGTGATGACCGTCTCTACCTGAGCAGGGACAGGCCTGGCCGGGCATGATCGTTAACTGGCGGTTTGCGACGAAACCGCACTGATGCTCTGCACTGTTATCCTTATAGACGCAAAGCACCGCAAAATGGGACGGTCAATCGTGAAGATCGGGATGGTGTTCCCGAATTATGGGGGCTTAATATGGGTCACTGCCGACATTGACAACAATCGTCACAGCGGCGACAATAGGGCCTGCAAGCAACATTCCTTGAGGACAGACATGAAATCGATCCCTGCTTTTGATATTCTCATGCTCGGGCATTTTGCCAAAGACAAGATCATTGTGGATGGAGATGAGACCATTGCTGCGGGTGGGGCCGTGTATTATGGCAGTATGGCACTGCGCAGGCTGGGTCTGCGGGTGGCCGTCGTCACCCGCCTGCACCCTGATGATTTTCCCCTCCTGGACGAATTGCGGGAGGCCGGTGTGGAGGTCTTTGCAGCACCGGCGCCACAGACTTCGGGCATTGCCAATTATTATCAATCGGTCGACATGGAGCGCCGGGTGACGAAACTGCTGGGCTTTGCGGGCCCGATCCGGCCAGAAGACGTGCCCGATGTGTCGGCCCGCATCTACGCGGTCGCTCCTATCATGGCCGGTGAGGTGGATCTGCCGCTGCTGGCAGAATTGGCCCGGCGGGGGCCGGTATCGCTGGACGTGCAGGGTTTTGTACGTGTGCGCGAGGGGCGGGATCTGGTATTCCGGCCCTGGGCGGAGATGGCCGAGGGGCTGGCGCATGTGACTTTTCTTAAAGTAGATCGAGCAGAGGCGGAATTGCTCACCGGCGAGCAAGACCTGCAGGCCGCCGCCGTGAAGCTGGCCGATTATGGACCGCGGGAGATCGTGCTCACGCAATCGTCCGGTGTCACGGTTTATGCCGGGGGTGAGTTCTACCATGCTCCGTTCAGCCCGCGCTCGCTGGCCGGCCGCACAGGGCGTGGTGACACCTGTTTCATGACCTATCTGGGCAAGCGCTTGCATAGCTCAGCGGCTGAAGCCACCCGCTGGGCCGGGGCTGTGACCACCCTCAAGCAGGAAAAACCCGGGCCCTGGGATGGCGACATGGCGGCGGTGAAACGACTGCTGTGACCCTGTCATCTCCCCCCCTTTCGGCGCCCGCCCCCCCTGCTATAAGCCCTGCCCGCCTCATCCTCCCCCTGGGCTTCGCTGTTGCCATGTCGTTGTTTGGCGACCTCACGTTGTATGCGGTGCTGGTCACGCAGCTCGATGTGGTGAAGTTGAGCCTGGCTGCCGTGGGCATCATGCTGGGGATCAATCGATTGATCCGCATCCCCGGCAATCCCCTGGCCGGGATGTTGTTCGATCGCTGGGGCCGGCGACGGCTGTTCGTATTGGGCATGACGCTGGGCGTGTTTTCCACGGCAGGTTATGCACTGGCGCGGGGTTTCTGGCCCTTCCTGGCCATGCGTCTGCTGTGGGGACTGGCCTGGACCCTGATCAACGTGGGGGGCATGACGATGATCCTCGATATCAGCACACCGGCCAATCGGGGCCGATTGCTGGGCATGTATAACACATGGGTATTGGCGGGGCTGGCTGGCGGGCCGCTGATCGGCGGCTTGCTGGTGAGCGAATTCGGCTTTCGCACGGCGATGTTTTTATGCGCGGCATTTACCGGGCTGGGCTGGCTGGTGGCGTTGCTGGTGCTGCCGGAAACCTGGCCTCGCGAGCAGCGCAGCACCTCGGTGCGCCTGTTCAGGTGGAGTGGCCCGCGGCAGTGGATGGCCCGTGGCAGGGTTTTGTGGCAAAGCCAGCTGGGTCTGGTCACCGCCAGCCTGTTGTTTATGCTGACGTTGTTCGCAGGTGAGGGAATCGTGTTCTCCACGATTAGCCTGTTGTTACAACAACGCTTCGGCGCCGGCCTGTCGATGGGAGGTGTGTATGTGGCCGTGGCCAGCATGGGCGGGATGTTGCTGGGGCTGCGCTCTTTTCTGGCCGGAGCAGCCGGGCCCCTGGCCGGGCACTGGTCTGATACCCGTCTTGGCCGCTGGCCCGTGGTGGCCCTGAGCCTTATCCTGGGCATCATTGGCTTTACGGTGCTGGGCTTTGCCTTTTCGCCCCTGTGGATCCTGATTGGCGTGGCCCTGGGAGCCATGAGTTCGGGCATTGCGCGGGCGGTGCTGGGCGCGCTTGTGGGCGATCTCAGTCCCGTCGCAAGGCAGGGCGCGGTGATGGGCGCATACGCCAGCATGGGCGATATCGGCAGCGCCGCGGGACCGTTTCTTGCCTTTGCCCTGGTGACCCTGGTTGATCTGCGCTGGGTATATTTGTTATGTACCGCCCTATTCGTTCTGGGCCTGGGGTTGATCGTGTATACGCGGAGACGGGAAACACGGCTGGCAACTGCTCAGCCCGGAAACAGCCGATAGTCTCCCCTGGGGTCGGCAGGTTCTATCCCCCGACGATGTGCTGTTACAGTCTTTCTCATTTCGGGAGCGTTTCAATTTAGGGGCAGGTTGTCCGATCGGAAGCATCCAGCGCTTGCCCCCCTCCAACCTCCCCCCGAGCTGCGCTCAGGGGGAGGCCATCCTGATCTGCAACGCATTTTGCCAGAGAAAGCATCTCCCTCCCCTGAAAACGAGCGCAGCGAGTTTCGGGGGAGGGGGTGGGGAGGGGGCAATTTTCCCCCATATTGAAACACGCCCCTCATTTCTTTGCGGTTGACAGAGCGGTTTGTCTGGTGATATTGTAATGCCCTGCTACGCCGATGGCTCTCGTCATGTTGTCGTGTTTCTCGGTATGGGGAACGCGATGTAAACTGTAACTAGAGCGGCTTTGCGATACCACCTGTTCAATCCATGATACATGATCTCCCGGCAGGAAAACTCTGATGAGAGAAGTGAAACAAAAACCGCGGGTGAGACCGATCGTGTTAGCCGGAATCCTTGCCTGGCTACTGCTGATCATGGTGTCTGCTGGTTGGAATATCGCCCAGGCGCGGGAAAGTCAGCTAAAAGCTTATCTCCACAGCGCCCGCTCATTTTTCAAATTGATTGTAACAACCCGGGAATGGAATGCGCGACATGGCGGGGTATACCTGCCGGTTTCCGACGATATCCAGCCCAATCCGTATCTGGATGTTCCCAATCGGGACATTACAACCACCAACGGCATCCAATTGACTTTGATCAATCCCGCCTATATGACCCGATTGATTGCTGAACTGGCGGATCAGCAGAATAACGTCAGATTTCACATCACCAGCCTTAAACCCATCCGACCGGCCAATGCCCCTGAAGCATGGGAGGCCAAGGCACTTACAGCTTTTGAGCAGGAAGGCGATCAGGAGTTTTACCAATATTACGAAGACGGAAGCTCTAGGAAGCTGCGCTACATGGCCCCCCTCTTTACAATGCCGAGTTGCCTGAAATGCCACTCAAAACAGGGCTATCACGAGGGAGATATCCGGGGCGGCATCAGCGTAACCCTGCCCATCAAGCTCAGGATTCCCTGGGCCCTCATCATGACCCATATCTTTCTGGCAGTTGCCGGAAGTGTGCTCATCTTTAAATACGGCACCAAACTGGACAGGGCAGTGCGGGAGCTGGCGGAGCAGTCCATTACCGATCCCCTGACAGGGGTTTACAACCGACGCTATCTATTTCAGGCAGTCCACCGTGAGGTAGAGCGGGCCGCTGCGGAAAACCTCCCGCTTTCCATCATGATGCTGGACCTGGATCATTTCAAACTGGTGAATGATACCTACGGACACAGCACCGGCGATCAGGTATTGCGGGCTGTCGCCGAATGTTGCCACGATTTCATCCATGATGCAGATATCATCGGTCGCTATGGCGGAGATGAATTCCTCTGCCTGTTCCCAGGAACAAACCTCGTATCTACCAGGAAGCTTGCCGAGCAATTGCGGCAATCAATCGCCAATCTGACGCTCATCACAGGAGCCGGGCGGATTGATATCACGGCCAGTATTGGTATTGCCTCACTGGATGGCACTGCGCGGACGACCTGGCAGCTCATCGCCGCCGCAGACACAGCCCTGTATGAGGCGAAGCAGGCAGGCCGTAACCGAGTGCGCGGCCCCTGAGCGTGGTCTTTTAGTAAAAGCTGGAATGCCGCTAGCATTCGGACAGGCAGGCGCCTATTCGCAGGCGTCGATCAGAAAGTGAGCGTTGCCTCGCGGCGCTACGCGGATGCTGGCGTCGAGGATCTCGGTGGGGCCGACAAGACTGGGCGCTTCAGGCGGCGGGCTCTGGGTGATGAAACAACCGGCAAAGTAGTTGCGGCTGCCGTCGGTGTGGCGGGCCAGCAGGAAAACCGGGATATGGCTGACGATGAATCCGCCAGTGGCAAGCGTTTCCTGGGGTGGGATCAGGGCCAGGGTCACCCAGGTTGTGTCGCTGAAGCCGGCGGTAAAGTCGGTCAGCGGCTGTGGCGGCTCCTGCCAATAGCCCAGCGCCCGTTCGAATTCGCGGCGATTGATGGCGTTGTAATACGAGGCCAGGGTGCTGACGCCGTCGTAAGTGTCGTCGTAGGGCGGGGGCGGCGGTGGGGTGCCATCGGGCAGCCAGGGGTTCAGCGTGGCGCCAGCCACGGTCTTCATGGAGGCCTGGAAAATGCCCCAATCGGTCGGGTGTCCCACCATGTCGGGATTGGTACGTCGGGTAACGTATTCGCCGCGGAAGAAATGCTCACTGCCGTCAGTGCGGGTGGCCATGAGCAAGGTGGGAATGGTGGTGAATTGACTGCCGGCTGCGCCTTCGTAGCCGGTGGGCGGCGAGATCACCAGCTGCACACTCAGGGTGTCGGCAAAACCGGCCCTGAAGTCGGCGAAGTTCTGCGGTGGGTTTTCCCAATAAGCGTAAGCACGGGCGAATTCGCGGCGGTTAATGGCGTTGATGTAGGATGTGAGTACGTTGACTGCGGTGTCGCGTTGCTCGAAAAAGGGCGGGGGTGTGAACGGCACAGGGGTCGCCGTGGCCGGTGGGGGCGTGTTGGTGGGCGGCGCCGGCGTATCAGTGGGCGGCGCCGGCGTATCGGTGGGGGGGATTGGTGTGCTGGTTGGGGGAACCTGGGTGTCGGTGGCAGGAATGGGGCTTGACGTGGCCGGCACGGGTGTGAAGGTAGCCAATATCGGGGTTGTGGTGGGGGGTGTTGGCACCTGACAGGCTGTCAGAAGAGTGACGATGATAAGTAACAGAAACAGGGTGTAGCGCATGGCTTTCCTCCCGGAGCGCTTTTCAGCATGAAAAACCATGCCTGAATCAAGCATGGTTTAATGTGGGTGCTATTTGGGAAGACGTGACCGACGGGTTATGGTTACGAGCTGGAATGGTGGTGCGGTCCACCACCGCCCCCCATGCCAGGCGTGGGTGTGGCTGTGGCTCCGCTCGAGGTGGTGGGCTGGGGCGTGGGTGTGCGGTGCATGCCGCCGCCACCGCCCATACCGGGCGTGGGGGTGGCCGTGGTATTGGGCGAGGTGGTGGTCTGAGGCGTGGGGGTATGGTTCATGCCCCCGCCGCCACCCATGCCCGGAGTTGGTGTGACCGTGGCATTGGGCGAGGCGGTGGTCTGAGGCGTGGGCGTGTGATTCATGCCGCCGCCCCCCATGCCCGGAGTCGGTGTGACCGTGGCGTTGGGCGAGGTGGTGATCTGAGGCGTGGGCGTGTGGTTCATTCCGCCACCACCCATACGGGGTGTGGGTGTGGCATCCGGTGATGACGTGCCCTGGGGTGTGGGGGTATGGTTCATTCCGCCACCGCCCATACCGGGTGTTGCGGAGGGATGAGGGCCGCCCATCTCAGGTGTGCCGGAGGGATGAGGGCCGCCCATCTCAGGTGTGCCGGTGGGATGAGGGCCGCCCATCTCAGGCGTGCCAGTGGGGTGAGGGCCGCCCATCTCAGGTGTGCCGGTGGGATGAGGGCCACCCATCTCAGGCGTGCCGGTGGGATGAGGGCCGCCCATCTCAGGCGTGATGGTGGCATGAGATCCGTCCATCTCCGGTGTGGCGGATGGGTGTGCGTCTCCCATGCCCGACATGGGTGTCGAATTCATCATCGGCGTGGCTGTGGGGGTAGGCGAAGTCTGGGCCGGGGGCGATGTGGGGGCAAGGGGTTGTACTTGCTGCAAGACATCCGTGGCCTGTTTCAGGCTATCTTCTACCAGGTTCTGCTGCGGTTCCGGCAGCATGCGATCGAGATTCTCCAGTTCTGTTACCTGTTGTTGCAGACGGGAAATGGCCTCGGGGGGAACTTCGGTCGTGGGCAGCAGTTGTATCATCTGAGCCAGTTCCTGCTGATAGAGCGCAAGCGCCTTTTCGATATCGTCATAGCGTCCTTGCGTCTGCAGGGCCTGGGCTTCGGCCAATCTTTTTTGCGAGAAAGTGATATGCTGAGCCAGCGGGTCAGAGCTCAAGCGGCGTTGGATATCCTCGCTGGTGAGTTTGACGGGATAGAGCACATCCCCGGGTAGGGCGCTTTGCGCGGCCACGGTGGTGGCTGTCATGCCGGAGAGCAGGATGGCCAGGGCCAGCAAGGCGCTCACCCAGCTATTGCGCGCCAGAGGCTGCGGCAATGCGAAACGGAAGGGGAAGCGGCGTTGCCGGGGGCGAGCCGCAGCTCGTGTCGCCGCTGCAGGCGTGGCCTGGATACGGTTGAGAAGCCGGGTGCGGGTGGTGCGGCGGAATTCGGCCGAGGCCGTGAGGTCGCGTACGGCGTGCAGCCGCAATGCCGCTGTCAGCATCGGTTCCAGATCGTCCTTTTCGTTGGGGAAGCGAGCTAATATGGATTGGAGATCATGGCCTTGTAAATACAATTGCCAGGCCTGATCGAAATGAGTCTGATGTTTCATGCGTTTACCTCGCCGGTGGCGGTCAGCTGGCGAGCCAGTTTTTTCAGCGCTCGATGTTGCAGAATACGGCAGGCACCAGCGCTTTTTTTCAGGATATTGCCAATGTCTTGGAAGTTCATGTTTTCGGTGAAGCGCAGGGTGAGCACGGCCTGTTCATCAGGTTTGAGTGTGGCCAGTGCTTGTTGTAAATCCTGGATATCCTGGCCCACTAGGGCACGTTGGAGTGGATCTGGTGAGGAGTCGGCGGGTGACATTTCTAAATCTGCCAGGGCATCGAGCGAGGCGGGGGATTGAGGCTGGCGACGGTGGACATCGATGATGCGATGTTGGGCAATGCGATAAAGCCAGTTACGAAAAGGACGTTTGGGGCGATAACTGCCCAGTTTTTCCCACGCCCGCAGAAAAACGTCTTCGGTAATGTCTTCTGCTTCTTCGTTGGTGGGGACGCGCAGGCGCACATAGCGATAGATAGCATCGACATTTTGATCGTAGATCTGGGCGAATGCTTCGGTGTCGCCGCGTTGGGCGCGAGCTACAAGGATGTGCTCAGGTGTCATGGAGGGTGTGGGCAATGATGGAGTCAGGTTGGGGAGGGAGGGAGTGCGACGCACCACCGGGGGTGCGTCGCAGAGAACTCATGTCAGGGCTTGGTTTTAGTGATGGCCGCCACCACCGTGACCGCCGTGGCCACCAGGGCCGCCGGAGCCACCAGGGCCGCCGCTGCCGCCAGGACCAGTGCCGGGGCCCATGTCATCGGGGGCGCCACAATTGCCGGAACCCATGCCGTTGCCGGGGCCCATACCGTTGCCGGGGCCCATACCGCTGCCATCGGCGGGCATCACACGGTAGGCAATGGCTGTACCGGTCTCGTCGTAGCTGCCAACGACGTGCACGGTGTCGCCCAGTTCCAGCTCAGGCTGCCCCATGCCGAACCAGGTGTCATCAGTGGTCAGGAATTCGAAGCCGGAGACGACCCAGATGCCTTCCAGACCCTGTTCGGGCAATACTTCGATGACGCCGGTTACCTGCCATTGCACATTGTGTTCAAAGTAAGGTGCGGCAGAGTCGGGCATGGCGCTGATCATCGTGGCGATCTGCTGACCGTTTTCGTCAAACGAGCCTACGGCCATGGCCAGGGCGCCCGGGGCCAGTTCGGCCCGATTCTGATTGAAGACAGTGGCGTCGGTGCTGAGGAAGGTCTGGCCGCCAATGCTCCATTCGCCGATCAGGCCTTCGGCAGGCATTGTTTCGATGGGGCCCACAAGGCGCCATGCGCTATCGGCATTGCAGAGTCCGTTGTCGAAGGAGTCAGACTCGGCGCGAACGCGTGTGGCGATGCGCTGATCGCCTCTCCAGTATCCCGAGGCATTGACTTCGGCGCCCACATACAGGGCGTCGGCGCTGTCGGCGACGAAGGTGCTGTCGGTGACGATGAAGGTTTCGCCTTCGATGGCCCATTCGCCGATGTCGTCAGCAGTCGGGCGGGCGGTAAGCACACCGGAAAGGTGCCACATGGTATTGCCGCGATTGCGTCCACCGGGGCCATGGGCCGAAGCGGTCAGGGGGGCGACCATGAGACCGACCAGCAGAACCAGCATGAGAAGGGTACGGAAAGTAATTCGTGTTTTCATTGCAGTTGCTCCTTATAAGGAAGTTATTTGGGTGGGGGATGAAGTATCCCGTTGTCTGCCTTCCATAACGCAACTGCGAGGGATTTGTTACAGGTTTTTACGATTTTACATATATATTCCCTGATCTGGACAAGCCAGAACCAAAAAGGTAAGGCCGGGAGACGGATAGACAGGTAAACAGGTTACGGGTAAACCGGTAAACCTGTAAACCGGGCCTGCTCCCTGCTGCTTCCTGCTCCGACTAAAATGTCTAGCTTAAGGGGCTAAAATATGATCGGCAAGGTACAAAAATGCGTCGCAGAGAGCTTCGCACCAGCTAGAATGGCGTTCGCATTAAAGTCAAACTACCAATCCAGCACGGCGCCGTGACTGCCGCTGGTGACCATGAGGGCGTATTTACTGAGGTAACGTGGCAGATTGGGGCGCACCAGGGGCTGCCAGCTGGCTTTCCGCCGCCGTAACTCTTCATCATCTACATGCAACTGCAAACGGCGGTTCGGAATGTCCACTGTGATCAGATCACCGGGTTCGATGAGGGCGATGGGGCCACCGGCCGCGGCTTCGGGGCTGACATGCCCTACGCAGGCGCCGCGCGTGCCGCCACTGAAACGTCCGTCGGTGATCAGCGCCACGCTGTTGCCCAGGCCCTGTCCCATGATGAAGCTGGTGGGTGAGAGCATCTCCTGCATGCCGGGGCCGCCTTTGGGGCCTTCGTAACGGATGACTACCACGTCGCCAGCCTGTACTTCGCCGGCGAGAATGCCTGCCACGGCCTCGTCCTGGCTTTCGAAAATGCGGGCCGGGCCGGTGTGTGTCATCATCTCGTGTTTGACGCCGGCTGTCTTTACCACGCTGCCCTCTGGCGCCAGATTGCCGAACAGGATGGCCAGACCCCCATCGGCGCTGTAGGCATTATCCAGTTTGCGGATGCAGGCAGGATCCTGCGTGGGATGATCGGCGATGTTCTCGCCCAGCGTGCGGCCAGTCACGGTGGGCTGATCGAGATGTAAAGCGCCGGGCTTCTGACTGAGTTCGTGGAGGATGGCGCTGATGCCACCGGCGTTGTGCACGTCTTCCATATGGTAGGCGCTGGAGGGGGAGACTTTGCAGATGTTGGGCGTGCGGCGGCTGATTTCGTCGATCCGGCTGAGGGGGAAGTCGACGCCAGCCTCGTGGGCGATGGCCAGCGTGTGCAGCACCGTGTTGGTGCTACCACCCATGGCCACATCCAGGGCAATGGCATTGTCCAGGCTCTCACGGGTGATCAGGTCCCGGATACGAACATCGTTTTCCCACAGAACCATGATCTGACGGGCAGCCCACATAGCCAGTTTTTCACGGTCCTCGCTGAGCGCCAGCGCCGTCCCGTTGCCGGGCAGGGCGATACCCAGTGCCTCGCACAGGCAGTTCATGCTGTTGGCCGTGAACATGCCGGAGCAGGAGCCACAGGCCGGACAGGCGTTTTGTTCGATCTCCAGCAGGCGAGCTTCGTCCATGTTGCCTGCGGACACCGCGCCCACAGCCTCAAACACCGAGATCAGGTCCACGATCTGGCCGTCGGGCGTGCGGCCGGCCGGCATGGGGCCGCCGGAGATGAAGATGGTGGGGATGTTGCAACGCAGCGCTCCCATGATCATGCCGGGCACGATCTTGTCACAGTTGGGTATGCAGATCAGGGCGTCGAATTGGTGTGCCTGCACCATGGTCTCCACGCTGTCGGCGATGATCTCCCGACTGGGAAGGCTGTATTTCATGCCGAAATGGCCCATGGCGATGCCATCATCCACGCCGATGGTGTTGAACATGAACGGCACACCGCCTGCTTCTCGCACGGCCTGCTTGATGCGCTCGCCAAATGCGTTCAGATGCACGTGGCCGGGGATAATGTCGGTGTAGCTGTTGGCAATGGCAATGAAGGGCTTGGCGAAATCCTCCTCGCGTACACCCGTCGCCCGCAGCAGGCTGCGATGGGGGGCTTTATCCAGGCCTTTTTTGATGATATCTGAGCGCATGGGACGATTGTGGCCGTTGTTGGATTGTGCAGACATGATC
>JAJRXO010000303.1 GCA_024276255.1 Chloroflexota bacterium
CCAGTTGAGGGCGCCCATGGCGATGAACAGAAACATCATACCGCCCATGGCCTGATTCCAGCCAATAAGAACGCCGGCAAAGCCGGTCGCTCCCTGCCTGGTGAGGGCTTTGAAGTACACCTGCATGAGGATGATCAGCACGAGCACGGGCACGGCATAGAGGAAGTCGACGATACGCATCATGACTTCATCGGCTCGTCCCCCTGTATAGCCGGCAATGGTGCCATAGGCCAGACCGATCAGCAGACTGACAGAGGAAGCAACCAAAGCCACAGCCAACGACACACGGCTGCCGTAGATCACACGACTGAGCAGATCGCGGCCCAGTGAATCCGAGCCGAAGATGAAAACGGTGCAACCGAAATCAAGAGGCGTGCCCTTCCAGTGGCAGTCGTCATAGCGATCTGTCGTGATCACATAGGGTTCCAGGAGCTTGGCACGGGCAAATGAAGTGTTTTGCAGAGCAAAGTGATAGGGTGTAAGCAAGGGAGCGAAAATAGCGACCAGGAAGACCACAATGACGAAGATAAGGCTGCCTACCGCGACCTTGTTGCGCTTGAACTCGCGCACGGCATCGCTCATAGGCGAACGCGGGGTGCCGGAAAAGGCCTGAAATTCGTCGTTGAGTTGGTCGATTGAAGTGCTTTCTGTGGCCATAGGGTTATCCAGAGATAAGGTTGAGGGACGAAGGAGGGAGGTGAACGAACTTAATCGTAACGGATGCGAGGATCGAGCCAGGCGTAGGTGATGTCGACTAACAGGTTGCCCATCACCAGCATCAAAGCGTAGATAAGGGTAAGCCCGGTGAGCAGGAAGTATTCACGCTCACTGACGCTGTTGATAAAACGACGTCCCATGCCATTGAGGGCAAAAATTTGTTCCACAATAAACGTGCCGGTGAGCAGACCAGCCAGCAGCGGGCCCACGATGGTGGCCACGGGGATCATCGCATTCTTCAGGGCATGACGGACGATCACCACGCGCTCGCGCAGACCTTTGGCGCGGGCCGTGCGGATGTAGTCTTCTCCCATGACCTCGAGCAAGCTGGCGCGGGTGAGGCGGGCGATACCGGCGGAGATGGCCGTGCCCAGTGATACCGTGGGCATGACGGCATGGCTCCAGAATTCAGGGGTGGGCTTGGGCAGAAAGCCGAGGATAAACGGCGGGTCCGCGCCCCAGAATGCGATGGGTAGCCATTTCAGCCAGACGCCGAAAACGAGGATGAGGATGGGCGCCAACACCATGTTGGGAATCGACGCCCCCAGTACAGCGCCAAATGTTGCCGCGTAGTCGATCATTGAATTGCGTTTGAGCGCGGCTATTATGCCGGCTGGCAGGCCGATGGTAAAACCCAATATCAGCGACAGCACACCCAGTTGAATGGAAACCGGCCAGGTTTGAGCCACGATGTCGTTCACTGTCTGGCTGCGCAATTTGAACATGGGTCCTAAATCGCCCTGGCCCAGACGCTTGAGATAAAGCCAGAATTGTTCATACACAGGTTTGTCCAACCCGTAGCGGCGTTCCATAATCAAACGCATGTGCTCGGGCATGGATTTCTCGCCCACACTGGAGAAGGGGCCTCCGGGCAATGCCTGTACAACCGCAAACGTGAACAGGGTGATGGCAAAAAGCACCGGAATCGAGAACAGGAACCTTCGAATGATAAATTTCGTCATGTAATGTCTCCTGAAAAGATATCACCGTAGTTCGGCAAGGTCATCCACCATAACGAGAGCTTTTGCATGGAGGATAAGCTCGCAGCCCTACGCGTAGAGATATGAGGCCCAAGGAATCCCCAAAAGGGGAGGCCTGATGGGGATTCCTTTCGAGTTCGGGATGTGTCTGTTCGCTACCGGGAGGGGATCCGGGGACCCCCTCCGGCAGGGAAATGACTTAGTTAGGGACGAGCCGCCAGCTGAGCAGCCTGATCAATGCTCCAGTTGTAGAACTGCTGGCCGCCGAAGAGGGCGGGAACACGATCTAACCAGCTGTGTTCGGCTACGTAGGCAATGCGCAGGAAGATGGGGAAGAAGGGCATTTCGCCATCGGGGCCGAAGAACATGTCTTCGATCTGACGGTACATCTCGATGCGTTTCTGAGGATCGGTTTCCTCGCGAGCCTGGACGATCAGATCGTCGATCTCGTTGCATTCGCGTTTCATGCGATTGCCGGGATTGCCGCACCACAGCACGTCGCCAACCCAGTTGTTCTCATCCGCGTAGTCGGGGCCCCAACCAAGCGTCCACATGTGCGGCGCTTCTTCGTCGGGGGTGTCGGCCGAGGTAGCGGCCAGCAATTCGCGGAAGGGCTGTTGCTCGACCTGGATCAGGTCACTGGAGCAGCCGAGATTCTCTTCCCAGTTGGCCTGGGCGAATTCGATCCAGTTGAGGGTGCTCTGACCGCTGTAGCCCAGCAAGGTCACCTGCGGGAAGCCTTCGCAGTTGGGATAACCGGCGTCGGCCAGTTGCTGGCGGGCATATTCGGGGTCGTAGCCCACACCGACTTCGTCGATGGGCGGGGCGCCGAAGATGCCAGGAGGTGCGAAGTGTTTCATGGGCAGGCCCTGGCCCTGGCGGACTTCGTTCACGTATTTCTCGCGGTCGAAGGCAGCACCAAAGGCGCGGCGCACACGAGGATCATCAAACGGAGGCTTGGTTTCGCGGAAGGCGATGTAGAACACAGCCAGGTCCGCGATCTGCACGGTCTCATCGGCGTAGTTGGCCAGATGGTTTTCCAGCTCGGCCTCGGGGATACCGGAGGTCTCGACCTCGTTGTTCAGCCACAGGGCGTAGCCGGTGCTGACGTCGGGCACCACGTTGGTGATAATGCGTTCGATGTTACCACTGCCTTGCATGTCGGCAGGCATCAGGGGGTTGCGCAGCAGGATGCGGCGCACGCCGTGCACCCATTCGTTGAGCACATAGCGGCCGTTGGTGACGATGTTACCGGCTTCGATCCAGTTGTCGCCATATTCATCGATGGCCCACTGCGGCACTGCAGCCAGCGTCCACATGGGGGTCATGCTCATGAAGTAGCTGGCCGGGAATTCGAGTTCGATGACCAGGGTGGCATCGTCAGGAGCGCTGACGCCGACAGCGTCGATCAGCTCTTGCGGGATGTTCTCAGGATCTTCGGCATTGAGCACGTCCTGGCAGCCCTTGATTTGCGGAGCAATAACGCTGCTGTAGTAGGAGCCGATGTTGGGATCACAGGCACGTTTGATGGCGTATACGAAGTCATTGGCCGTCACGAAGCGAGGATTGCCTTCGTCATCCATAACCTGAGTGGTTTCGCCGGTGACCGGATTGTGATGCACCCAGGGGATGTCGGTGCGCAGATGGAAGGTGTATGTCAGGCCATCGTCGCTGACTTCCCAGCTGGTAGCAGCTTCAGGAACGATGTCGGCGGTTTCGAGATCGTAGTTCGTGAGGTTCACGAATAGATTCTCGATATTGTTGATGGAGACGACATCTTCGCCGACCTGCGGGTCCAGGGTCGGAATGTCAGTGGTGCTGTAGCCATACAGGGTGACGGGTTCGGGAGGCGGGGTCGGGGTCACTTCGACAATCTTCTCGACCTCTTTCACGACCTCTTTGGTGACCTCGACTTCCTTCACGACTTCTTTGGTCACTTCAACAGTCACCTTCACTTCTTTGACGACCTCTTTGATTTCGGGGGTCGGCTGAGCGCAGGCGGTAAGGGCTACGGCAACCAAGACGAGGATGGCAGCCAGCAAAAGCCATTTGTTGCGAAACATGAGTTTCTCCTCCAATATGAGAAATGGATGGAGCTTCAGTCTTTTCTGAAGCGGAGTTATTGCGACAGCTTACGAGCGGGCCAGGCTACCTGTCGCCACGAAAAAGACGGCCAAAACAGCGCCACATCACCTCCTTGTGTGCATAGTGTCAGAATGGTTGTTGGCGTTAATTATGATATGGAGTCAACCCGATGGGTTGGAATCCGCATGTGGGCGCGTGTATCAATACAAATGACAGGACACCCAATGATCTTCTTCCACGGTGCCCATGTCTTTCCATTCGGGCTCGACCTCTTTGCAGATATCCATCACACGGGGACAGCGGGTGCAGAAATTGCAGCCCTTGGGGGGATTGCTGGGTGATGGTACATCGCCTTCCAATACAATGCGCTGCCGTTTGTCTTCGATATGAGGATCGGGGATGGGAACCGCCGAGAGCAGCGCCTGAGTATACGGATGCAGGGGATTGTTGTAAAGCGTCTCGTGATCGGTCAACTCGACGAGCTTGCCCAGGTACATCACGGCAACGCGATCGGAAATATGGCGCACCATGGAAAGATCGTGAGCGATGAAGAGATAAGTCAGCCCCAGCCGCTCCTGCAGTTCTTCCAGCAGGTTGACGATCTGGGCCTGAATCGAGACGTCGAGGGCGGAAATGGGCTCATCGGCGACGATGAATTCAGGGTTCACAGCTAGGGCCCGGGCAACGCCGATGCGCTGCCGCTGGCCACCGGAAAATTCATGGGGATAACGGTTGACAAAATAGGGGTTAAGGCCGACCAGTTTTAGCAGCTCCTGTACACGCTCGCGGCGTTCCTTGGAATCGCCGATCTTATGCACTTCCAGCGGCTCGCCCACAATGTTGCCAACCGTGAGGCGGGGGTTCAGGGAGGCATAGGGATCCTGGAAGATCATCTGCATCTGGCGACGTTTTTGACGCAGATCCTCGCCCTTCATTACAGTCAGATCTTCGCCCTTGAACAGGACGCTACCGGCGGTGGGCTTGTATAGCTGTAAGATGGCACGGCCGGTGGTGGACTTTCCACAACCCGATTCGCCCACCAGGCCAAGGGTCTCACCGCGCTTGATGTTAAAGCTAACCCCATCAACGGCCTTTACATCGCCCACGTGGCGCTGCAAGATCACGCCCTTGGTGATGGGAAAATACATTTTGAGATCTTTGACTTCAACTAAGTTTTCGGACATTCCTTAACTCCCTGCTTGGGATTGAACGGCAATAACATGTTCCCAGCGCCAGCAGGCCACGCGATGGCTGGAAGTTACATACTCGGCCGGAGGATTTTCGGCAATACATCGCTCGATACGAAATTCGCAACGGGCAGCAAACGGGCATCCCTTGGGCAAATCCACCAAATCAGGAGGCAGGCCGTCGATGGGAATGAGTTTTTCGTTATTGCCCAGGTCGAGACGGGGAATCGAGCGCAACAAACCCAGTGTGTAGGGATGATGAGGATTGTCGTAGAGATCGTGCACTTCGGCCTCTTCCACAATCTGACCGGCGTACATGACGATCACCCGCTCGGCCAGACCGGCAACCACGCCCAGATCGTGGGTGATCCAGATGATGGCCATGCCGATTCTGTTTTTCAACTCTTTCACCAGGTCCACTATCTGCGCCTGGATGGTGACATCAAGGGCGGTCGTGGGCTCGTCGGCAATCAGCAATTGCGGATTACACGACAACCCCATGGCGATCATAACGCGCTGGCGCATGCCGCCGGAAAACTGATGTGGGTAATTGTCAAGACGACTCTGGGCTCCGGAAATACCTACCAGCTCCAGCAATTCGACAGCCCGTGCCCGCGACTGCTCTCCGTCCATACCCATATGAAGCTGCAAGGCCTCAGTAATCTGCCGACCGATGGTAAGCACCGGATTGAGCGAGGTCATGGGATCCTGAAAGATCATGGCAATACGATTGCCGCGTATCTGACGGATCTCATCATCACTCATTTCCAAAAGATTTTTACCATCAAACCATACCTCACCGGCAACGATTTTGCCCGGGGGTTGAGGAATGAGCTTGATCAATGACATCACACCCACGCTTTTGCCACAGCCGCTTTCACCTACTATAGCAAGGGTTTCCCCCTCATTAAGTTTGTATGAAATGCCGTTGACAGCATGTACCACCCCATCCTGTGTAAAAAACTGGGTCGTGAGTCCTTTTACTTCGAGCAGTGTGGCCATTGCAACTCCTTTATGATAATAGTATTGAGGTATAAGAACATGTCGACGAGCAACGCTGCTGGTTCAGCCCTATTTCCACGGGCATTATTCCATGCCCGTTGATGGTCGTTTAGGAAGTCAGTCTAGCATAGGGGTAAAACATCTGTCAAACACAAAAAAGTTCATAGTGGTTATAACACAGATTCATTGTTATCCGCCATCAGCCAGATGCTGGATGTAGGATCGCAGTCGATCTATCTGGGAATGTAGCAGTTGCCAGGTGCTGTCTTCTTGCTGAGTTTCCACGCAAATGTGCAGCACCGCCCGGTCGGGATCAGGTCGAACCAACACCCACTGATCCGGCTGCATATAATACTTGATGCCGTCGATGGTGTCGGGCTGATGGGATTTGGCTTGCTCGTTCACCCAGCGCATGACCGTCCCTTTCAGCTCCCAGGGGCAGGCTACGGTGGCATGTTGCCAGGCATAGCGGGGCAGATCCTCGACCATGGCCGCCAGGCTTGCCTGCTGACCGGCCAGCAATTGCAATAGCTTGACAAGAGCAAACATGCCATCGGGCACGGGCTGAAACTCGGGGAAGATATAGTTGCCGTTACCGTCCAGGGCCATATCCACATCGCCATGGGCGGCCACGGTCATCAGATCATGCAGGTCCACGCGGGTGCGCAGCACTCGGCCCCGGTGACGGGAAGCCAGTTCCTCGAAGATTTGCGACCGATCGACGGGCACGGCCACGGTAGCAGTGGGGTTCTGTCGCCACAGAAGTTCGGCCACAGCCGCCGCCGCCACATCATCGGGGATGGAGACGCCGCGCTCATCCACCAGAAAGGCTTTCTCCCCGCTCACATCCAGACGTACTCCCAGGTTGGCGTCGACTACGCGTACGATCTTACCCAGTTGCACCATGCCTTGTTGCCATTCATCTTCCAGGATGGACAATTGCTGGGGATCGGGGCGGGTGTTCAGGGCCACTACGTTGACATTCAGCTCGGCCAGCAGTGGCTCCAGCACGTCCACGGTCATCCCGTGGGCATAATCGATGACGACCGTGAAATTGGCCTTCTGAATGCCAATCCTGTCCACCGCCTGTAAAAATTCCTGGCCATAGGCATCACCCACATTCTGGGCGTAGGTGATCTGGCCGATATCATCGAGATAGGCGCGTCGAAAGTCCTCGCGAAAGAAGAGACGCTCCACCGCCCGCTCCTGATCACGGCCCAGGTTCAGGCCGACGGCATCCATAAACTTGATGTCCACCACGCGACGATCGTGGGGGGAGATGCGCACATGCACACCGGCCTGCGCCGATGACTTGCGCGTATAAAAGCGGGCCACCGGCAAGGGCTGCGAACGCAAATCGAGCACCTGCACGCCGGCTGCGGGCAGACCGGAGATAATGGCGCGTTTAATCATGCGCGCACTGGGATGGATGTCGCGATTGATGGTCACTGTGCTGTTTTTGGGCAGGCTGGCGCCAAACGCAGCCCCCAGTTTGGCGGCAAATTCCGGTGTGATATCAACATTCACGTTGCCGGTGACGCCAAAGCGGCCAAACAGCACCTTGCGGCCCTGGGTTCCCCAGATGATGCTCTCACGCACCACCGCGCCCGAATCCACATCTTTACCCGGCCACAGCTTGACGTTTTCATGGATTACAGCATCCTCACGCACCAGGCACTTGTCACCGATCACCGTGCCGGCATGCACCGATACCCGGGCCTTGAACACACACTGACTGGCGACCACAGCCCCGTGCATCTGCACGCCTTCTCCCACATAACAGCCACGCCAGATCACACTGCGCGAGATGGAGGCCCGGTTATCCACTACCGTGCCATCACGGATGACAGCCGGCCCATGCACCACCACGCCGCCTTTGATCTGCACCTCATGTCCCAGATAGATAGGACCATACAGTTGAGCGTCAGGGGCAATTTCCACACCTTCACCCACCCAAATATCGCCGCCGATGTGCTTCCCCAGAGGCTCATGCTGCACGCGATTCTGCAACACATCCATATTCGCCACCAGATAGACAGGCGGCGCCCCCACGTCAGTCCAGTAACCGGGTAGGGTAATGCCGTAAATCGGCCGATCGTGTGCCAATAGCTCGGGGAACAAATCGTGGCTGAAGTCAACCATCTGGCCGGCGGGAATCCTGGACAGAACATGCCCCTGCAGCACATATATCCCTGTATTGACCAGATCGCTGATCACATTGGCCCACCCGGGCTTTTCCAAAAACTGGCGGATACGTCCATCGTCGTCGATATCCACCATGCCATAGGCCAGGGGGTTATCCACACGATGCAGGGCCACGGTCACATCGGACTGCCGCTGATGATGAAAAGCCAGCATGTCGTTGAGGTCGATGTCTGTCAGGGCATCACCGCTGACGATGAACACCGATTCGTCAGCCGCCAGCAGGCCCTGATCCCACACATTGCGCACACCGCCTGCTGTGCCCAGGGGCACATCTTCGAACACATAATCCAACTTCACCCCCAGAGCCTCGCCGTTCCCCAGATAACGCTGAAAGAGCTCAGCCTGATGTTGTAAGGTGATTATAACATGATCGATGCCGTGACGTTTGAGCCAGGCGACGATATGTAATATGATGGGTTGATTAACAATGGGAATCAACGGCTTGGGGCGAGAAACGGTCAGGGGACGCAAGCGAGAGCCCTGACCCCCGGCCATGACAATTGCTTTCATGCCTGTCTCCTTGAGCAGCTCCTGTCATCATACCATAAGCACCCGCCAATGCCTATCCCGTCCGCGGGCAGCACCTCAAATCTCGAAAACCACTGGCCCGCACTCCCTGCTCCCTTCTTCCTGCTCCCCGCTCCCCGCTTCCTGCTCCCTACTCCCTACTCCTCTACCCCTGTAGGCCAAAATCCGACTTGCATGTACTGTGTCAAAAACCATCTTGAAGAAAAGGCCCAGTCTATGGTACAACATGAGTAGACAATTTACACCGCATCCACCAGAGTGGCATTTACCATCTTCTCCGGGAATTGGCTCCGTTGAACTGAATTATCCAACCTC
>JAJRXO010000304.1 GCA_024276255.1 Chloroflexota bacterium
GATCAGGATCAATGGAGGCATAGGCTGAGCTTAGAAGCGTTCGGCGATCCAATCGCCAAAGAGGGGATAACGAAAATCACGGCCCTGATAGACCTGCCAGGCCGCCCACAGGGGGATAAGTAGCAACACAAGCATTAGCCCGCAGGGTAAGACCATGCTCCCCAGCCCCAGCCAGAGAGTCCATGGCACGGCGTCGGTTTCGGGGCCGACCATGAGGGGCACCAGGCTGAGCATGTACAGGAATCCCCAGGCCAGCCACGCCCCGATCGTGAGCAACAGGCTGAGTAACTGGAATACCAGCGCCTGCAAAGCCTGAGCGCGCACAAAATCGGAACGTTCGCGATAGACGACATAAATTACCAGGGCGATGATCACCCCTCCCACATAATTCGTCAGGGGAGCAAGCACGGCAGCAGCATGGGCAAAAGCCGCCACGCTGCGGTCGGCAGAATCGCGCCCGGTTTCAGGGGGCTGGTTCGTCTCATTCATGTGTGCTCGTCCTCCGATAGAATAGATGTCAATGTTTGGTGGCAACAATGCGAGTGCCCATTGAACCGTGAAATGATGCATTTCCTGGCTAGTATAACAAAGCCTGCGCTGCAATGCGAGATCGACTGGCGTGAGAACGTCAGTCGGAGTATCATATAGCTGTCCCTTCACCGGATTGCCAGCGCCTCTCTGCGGAGTCAGAATCATGAAACACATCGCCAGCTTTTGCCTGTTGCTCATTTTATTTGTGCTTCCGGCTGTGGGTGTGGCAGCGGCCAATCCCCCCGCCTACGGCCAGGAGATCACCCTGGCTGCCACGACCAGCGACGAGCGCATCACTGCCCTCGCCTATAACAGCCTGCGTTCGGAGATGCTGGTGTTGTGGCAGGTGGATAGCGGTAATGGAAATTATGATCTGTGGGCAAGGCGGGCCCGCTATCAAGGGGGGCTGCAATGGCAGGGCGACGCCTTCGCGGTGGCTGCCTCGGCAACCAGCGAACGCATGGCAGCCGTGGCCTATAATAGCAGCGATGATGATTATCTGGTTGTGTACGAATACCAGTTTTCCGATAACGACTATGATATCTACGGTCAGCGTGTAGCCGGCTTATCGGGGTCGGGCGACAACGGGGGCGAGCTCAAGGGAGGCCCCTTTGCCATTGGCAGCACCGTGGGTAAGGAACAGAGCCCCGATGTGATCTATTTGCCGGCCAGCCAGCAGTTTCTGGTGGTTTACGAGCTGGATGGTGACATCTGGGCTCGCCGCGTGGCCCGACAACACCTGGGTGATAACAACGGCGAGCTCATTGGCACAGAATTCGCGGTCGCTGCCGACTTTGATCATGAAGAAGCGCAACCACGCGTGCAGGCCAGCACGCAACAGGGCTACTTCCTTGTTACGTATGCTTACGCCTTTGCCGACGGCGATTGGGACATTCGCGGCCAACGGGTGCGCGGCATGCGCAGCAACGGCAGTCAGCTCATCGATAATGCTTTCGACATCGCCTTCACGTCAGATAGCGAAACCCGTCCGGCTGTGGGTTATGCCCAGGATGCTCAGGCCTTCATTGTGGTCTGGCAGGCTGAAGCCGCCACCAATAGCGATGTGCGCGGGGCCTGGCTTGATGAGCGCATCACCGAGGGCGATCCCGTGATCGGCGCTCCCTTTGTGATCAGCGAGGATGCACTGGCGCTGGAGCGCCAGCCCGATGTGGACGTGGATCCGGCCACCGGCGACGTGGTCGTGGTGCTCAGTTATAAGCCCGATGATCCGATTCTGCCCCTGATTGGAACGGTCTGGCTGAACCCCGATCCCACAGCCATCTTCCATATCCTCCGGCCGCTCAGCCTGTATGCCTAGCGCCCTTTTGCCATGATGCAGCCTCTGGTCGAACTGTACCACAGCCAGCCTGGCATGATCGTGGGGTACAATGGCGCCGCAGATGAAAATGACGCCACCGAGCACGACGCTTATATCATTCTTTCCCCACGTTGGGTTTCGCTTCTGCCTCTGGTGATGCGCTGAACCAGGGCAACCGGTTATTGATCCGGGAACTGATCTCGTACTTCATCCGGGCTCAACCCTTCCCACCCGAAGCGCCGCCAATCGACATAACCTCTCTCGTTGAATACGACCCCCTCCGCTTCCAGCAATTGTTGTTGTTCACTGGCGGAGTGCTCAAACGAGCGCAGTGAGCAGCGGCCGGCTTTGTTGATTACCCGGTGCCAGGGCACCCTTGCCGCCCGTTCAGGGCTCAGGGCGGCCAGCGCCCAGCCCACGGTGCGGGCCGCGCCCGGCGCCCCCAGGATCTCGGCGATCTGGCCATAATATGCCACCTTGCCGTAGGGTATTTGCTGCACAACCCAATAGACGCGTTCAAAAAACGATGGCTTCATAGCGACGGCTCCGTCAGGTCGCAAAGGTAGGCGAAAACGGACGTTGGCATATTCAGGGCATTCCGCTGAGCGCTACGGTTGCTACGGTGAATCGTGGGTGGCAGCAATGCGCTGCGCCAAAGCCAACTCGTCTGGCGTGTTCACATTCATCAGGGC
>JAJRXO010000305.1 GCA_024276255.1 Chloroflexota bacterium
CCGTCGCGCCGTGCCTGGCTGCGGCTGCTTCCAATGCATCGGTCATGGCTTGCAACTGCGCCGCCAGCTTGGCCTCATCGCGGCTACGCGCTTCCCCGCGCATACTGACGCGGTCCGGCACGATATTGGTTGCTTCGCCGCCCTCGATCACACCGATATTGGCCGTCGTTTCCTCATCGATGCGTCCCAGGGGCATGGCGGCGATGGCCTCTGCCGCCACCCGGATGGCATTGATCCCCTTTTCCGGCTCCGAACCAGCATGCGCCTTTTTGCCATGAACGACGGCATCGACATAGGTCTGTGAGGGGGCAGAATAGAGAAAGGTGCCGATGGGGCCGCCAGCATCCAGGATCACACCCCAGTCGGCTTGCAACTGGCTCACATCCAGCTGTTTGGCGCCCAGCAGGCCTTTTTCCTCGCCCACTGAGATGACGATCTCCAGCGCAGGATGCTGCCACTCGGGATGTTCCTGCAACAGGTGCAGGGTCTCCAGGATGACGGCAATGCCCGATTTGTCGTCCGCACCCAAGATGGTATCCCCCACAGAGTACACCACACCATCGCGCACGACGGGCTGAATGCCCGTGTCGCTGCCCACGGTATCCATGTGGCTGCTCAAAAGAACCGTCTCGCCGCCCGTGCCCGGCAGACGGGCGATGACGTTGCCGGCTGCGTCCATGTGTACGTCGCAGCCCAACTGACTGAACTGTTGCAATAAATGCTGGCCGATCTCGGCTTCCTGACCAGAGGGGCTATCGATTTGCACCAGCTGCAAAAACGTATTCAGCAGACGTTCTCTGTGCACAAAATCGGCATTGGGCATGAGTTTTCCTCCATATTGATGAGACAAGTGTAACAGCAGAATCGGTGAGTCCGGGTCATTGACCATTGCGCAACAGGCTTTTCCCGGAAATAGCGAATAGATTATCAGGATAGACGGGAGGGGGCAGAGGACGCAGGTCGGAAAACACTATACAACGTGAGCAGGGCAATACCGAAGCAGGCATAAGCCAGCCAGCCCAGCAGGCGGGGAATACCGATGATATCCGCCAGGGTAGCTGCCACCATCAGGGGCACCAGCCCCACCAGATAGGTGAGCATCGATTGTACGGTAAATACCCGGCCGCGCAAATCGGCCGGGGTAAATGTCTGGATAACGGTCTGAGCCACGGTGTTGACCGAATACAGGCCAAAGCCGATATTTAGGGAGACAAATGCCACGAGCGCCGTGAGCAACGTCGCCTTGTGGGGATAAATGTCGAAGAGCGGGATATGCAACGTGGAATAATCCCGGCTGAGGTAACCCAGCATCAAAAAGCTAAATCCCACCCACACGATCAGCAGTGTTTGCAGCCATCCGTGCGAAATTCGTTCTCCCCAGCGTCCAAGGATGAACATGGCCAGCACCATACCGGCTCCGGCCGGTGCAAACACCAAAACCGAATCTTCCGGCGCCAGGCCCAGCACGCGGGCCGACAGCCCGGGGGCCAGCATGGAGATGATCATCAGCAGGGTGGCAACCAGGGCAATGTGCAGCACCGAGAGATAAATACGTTGATTTTGCGCCACGAACACCCAGCCTTCGCGCACTTCGCGACGCAGGTGTTGCCAGCCGCTGCGGGCCGTAACTCCCCGCACGCGGCGCCCGGGATCGCGAGGCAAACGCAGGGCCAGCGCCCCGGCAGCCAGATAGCTCAGCCCCATTACCACAAATGCCGCCGAGAGCCCGAACAGTTTGACCAGGATCGGCGCCAGGGCGATCAGCCCCAGCAACTGTGCGCCAGCAATGGTGATATTGAATAACGAGTTGGCAACCAGCAGGCGTTCTTCTCCC
>JAJRXO010000306.1 GCA_024276255.1 Chloroflexota bacterium
CACGACCGATGGCGGGGCCAGCTGGCACGCGCTGAGCACGTTTCCCGGCAGCGGCCCCGGTGCCATCTCCGCTGTGGCAATCAGCCCCCAATTTGCCAGCGATCAAAGCTATCTGGCGGGCAGCGCCTATGGCACCGTCTATCGCTCCACCGATGCCGGAGCCACCTGGTCGCCAGTTGCAGGCACCAGCTCGGTTCAGCGGATCGTGTATCATCCCTCGTTGGGCAGCATTGCCCTCGCCGCCACCGGCAACGGCCTATGGCGCACGCAAGATGGCGGCAGCACCTGGAGCGAGGTGGCAGGCGGCCAGCCCATGATGGATGTGGCCTTCCGGCCCGCGCATGATACAGCCTACGCGCTCACGGCCACCGACGTGCTGAGCAGCACCGACAGCGGCCAAACCTGGACGGTCATGCCGGCGGTGGGCGCCACCTCGTCTCTGCAAAGGTTGGCGGTCTCCGGCGATGGCACGGGGCTGTTCGTCTCGGCCGGCACCACCCTCTATCGTTTTGATTTCGGCAGCAACACCTGGAACGCCATCGCCAATACCCCTGATCAGCAAAGTATTTTGCGCCTGATCATTTCACCTCAGTTTGGCTCTGATCAGACCCTGTGGCTGGGCACCCTCAATGGCGTGTGGATCAGCCATGACGCCGGTCTGCATTGGCAGCGCAGCCAGGGCTTTTTCCGCCTCCCCGTGCGCGTGATCGGCGCTGTGGACAATGCCGGCACCGGCGACGACATCTTCGCCGGTACATCATTGGGCGTGTGGCGTCGCAGCAGCGGCCAATGGCAACCCAAAAACGCCGGTCTTATCGGTATCTCGGCCAGCAGTGTTGGTGATGTGGCCGTCAGTCCCGATTATCTCAACGATCATACCGTCTTTGCCACCAATCTCAGTAGCGTCAGCATCGGCGCCAACCTGTACAAATCTACCGACCGGGGTGACAGCTGGCAACGCAAGTTCTCGGCCGGCACCATCCAGCGTATCCGTCTCTCGCCGACCTTCAACGTGGATGGCACCGCGGCCCTGACCGCCGACCAGCGCCTGTACATCTCCACCGACTACGGCGAGACCTGGGCCGCCCATTCCTATTGGGACTGGACTCATACCGCCCAACAGGTGGCTTTCTCACCTAACTTTAGCAGCGATCAGACCCTGCTGGTCGTGGGCAGCTCCGTGTACTACAGCAACGACGCCGGCACAACCTGGCAAGAAGCCGCGTCCCCGCCTCCCATCACCGCCGGCGATTCACCGCGCTGGATGCCGCAACAGTTGGCCGTGATCACCACCGGTTCCGGAACATGGTCGGCCTGGCTGGCCATTACCCGCTACGAAAGCACCCCGCCCTATCTCCGCCACGACCAATTGTGGCGCAGCGATGACGGCGGCAATACCTGGTATCAGGTGATCACGGCGCCGGATCGACCCATCACCAGCATATCCCTGGCTCCCGACTATCCTCTGCACGCCAACATCTTCCTCAGCACCGCCGACGATGATCCCTGGGACGAAGACATCATCCCCTCTGACCTGTTCTACAGCCCCGACGGCGGCAGCCTGTGGCGTAATCTCGGCGCCGTGCCCGACACGTCGCTCATGAACGATACCTTCACGGCCAGCGGCCTGGGCCAATCATTACTGGTGGGGGCCGACCAGCTGTGGTTGCTCGACCCGGCAGGCATGCCCACCGCCACGCCCAATCCCTGCAGCGAGCTCCTGCACAATCGCAGCTTTGAATACGACGGCGTTTGGGGAATCCCCAGCACCGTTTATCCCGCCCAGCGCAGCACCGACCAGTATCAGCAGGGCTGGTGGTCCATGCAGACCGGCATCACCGACCCCGCCGACAACGTGTACAGCTACAGCGACTTCTTCCAGACCGTCACCCTGCCCCCGGCCGATCAACTCACCCTCAGCTTCTGGCGCTGGCCCCGCAGCGGCACAACCCAGGCCAGCGCTGCAGCCAGCTCCCCCGCCCGATCCCGGCTTTCCGACGTGGCTCACATTAACAGCTGGGCTGCATTCGACGCCTGGCTGCGGGCGCAAAAAGAAGACCTGCAATATGGCATGGTCATCACGCCCGACAATCAACTTCATTTCCTCTATGCCGATCTGCGTGACGATCGCAGCTGGTTTGCCTCGGCCTTTGATCTCACGGCCTATGCCGGCCAGACCGTCAAAATACAATTCGGCACGTTCAACAACGGCACCGGCGCCATCACCGCCCAGTACTTCGATTCATTCAGCCTGACTGCCTGCAGCAGCGTGCCGACGCAAACATCGACGCCCACCTGGACGCCCACCTACACACCCACATGGACGCCTACGCCCACACTCACCCCCACGTGGACGCCCACATCGACACCGACTCAGACATCGACCCCCACGCTCACGCCTACGCAGACATCCTCCCCCACACTCACCCCTACTCAGACTTCCACACCCACACTTACCCCCACCCAGACGTCTACACCCACGCTCACGCCCACCTCCACACCAACACCATTACCTACCATCTACCTGCCGCTGATCCTCAACAACAACTGGACGGCGACCCTGGTTTACCGGCCCATCTATCCGGTGTTTGCCCTGACGCCGCCGCGACTTCCCGAAACTGTCTACGTACTCGACAATCAGGGCCGCGTGTGGAGCAGTGTCGATAAAGGCCTGAGCTGGCAGAACCTGAACATCCAGGTAAAACTGGGCGCGCCGGCATTGCAGATGGGAGGTGGCTTGGCGCCGCCCTACGATCTATGGGTCAGTACAGCCTTCGGCCTGTACGTAAGCCATGATCAGGGTCAGAACTGGCAACATGTGTCAGGATTTCAACCACAGGCGCCGATCACGGTGGACTTCCAGAACGCCAATCAACTGTGGTCGGGCGGCGTGCTGGGCAGTTATCAGGGCGTAGTCCGCAGCTTCAATGGCGGCCTCAGCTGGCAAAGTGGCGGTATCGGCCTCAGCGACAAACTCATCGCCTATGCCATCCTCATCGATCCGGGGGATCAGCAGACCACCTTTGCGGTCACGCGCGGGCTGTCGGGCGAACAACATCTATGGCGCGGCCAGACATCGGGCGTGTGGGGACCCATCAACAGCCCCACCGGCAACCTGCCCCTGAGTGCACCACGGCTGGGCCTGGCCCTGCATGAAAGCGATGGCTCGCTGTGGGCGGGCGGCTCGGGAGGCGCGCTCATGGTCAGTTATAATCCGCGCGTATCCAATGGGAATGCTGTCAGCTGGCAAATCGCCAGTCGATTCGGCCCCGACTACATGGCCGTGCCCCTGGCATGGAGTCCCAGCCATTCGCTTTATCTGCTGCTATGGCGTTACAGCGATGGTTATGGCGCATTTTTGCGCTCCGATAACAACGGCGCCACCTGGACCCAGATATTCCTGCCATAAAAAAGCAGGGGCGAATGATTGTTCGCCCCTGCTCCCTATCATCTGCGGAATAACCGCGCCCAGAAGCCGCGACGACGGGGAGGCGGGGTATCGTTGCTGGCTGCTGCGGAAGGCGAGGGTGGTGGCGGGGCCACCGATTCGGGTGCAGGGGCGGGGGCTGCCGCCGGAGGAATGGCCGGAGGCGCCTCATGCAATACCGTGGGCTGATTCAAGGCATCTAGCCGCCGCTGCAATTCGAACATGTAGGCCTCGAGTTGTCGCAGGCGTTCCCGATCCTGTTCCCGGGTTTGATCCAGCTCCCGCTTGAGTTCATATATCCTGCGTTCGCTATCCAACATGCGTTCACGCAGGCGGTTGTTTTCATCCTTGAGATTAAAATTATCCTGCAGCAGCACGCCCAGCAATTGCCGCTCGGTGTGCTGGCCCGAAAGCAGCATCTGCTGGCTATCGGACAACGTGTCGAGCGTCTGTGACAGCCACTGTGTCATCTCGCTTTGCGGCAAAAGCGCTGCCGTTTCCTGGTGAGGCACCAGAGCGCGGGTCATGGGTTCTTCATCTGCCAGCTCGATTTCAGGCGGGGCCCAATCGTCGCGCTCCCCCAGGCGTTGCCGGATCTCATCGTGGGTGAGGCCGGCCTGTAACAGGCTTTTTACATGCGCCAATAATTGCACATCGCTGCGAGCATAGCGCCGATGTCGTCCCCCCGCAGCCGAACCCGGCTGATCGCCGCCGGCATCGCTCGACAGCCAGGCGCGATATTGTCGCGCCCAACGGCGCAGGGTGGCCGTGGAGACGCCCAACAGATCAGCAACTTCGAACGGACGGTAAAACTGTGTACTCATGGGGCCTCTGGCCCTAGTCTACTACCTCATACGAGCCATCCACAACCTCTGGCTCCGCGGTGGGCGGAGTCTTGCCCCGGCTAGCAGCCCGATGTTCTGCCACGATATCAGGCGGGCATGCACTCAAAAAGTATTGCAAGCCAAGCCAGAGCGCAGCCAGGTCATCCAGTTGCCCCAGACCGGGAATGAAGTCGGGGATGAGGTCGATAGGCAAAAGCAAATAAGCCCCTACCAAAGCCGGAATACCATATCGCAGCAGCGGATTGATACGGCTGTCGCGCAACAACAGCCACGCCACCCGCGCGTTCTCGATCAATTCGAAAAGAGAACCGGGCATTTTGTTATTGCGGGAAGAAGATGATGACATTCCAGATATCTCCTGCGGAGAAGAGGGCTGAACGAATCGTACCACAGCCCCCTGTCGGGGGCAAGGGGTTGGGCGAGGGATTTCGCATCGAGGCCATTTATACTGCCTGCCCAACACGCTCTGCCTACAGATCAGAAGCCTGGCCGCGTTCGGGAATACTGACCTGAGTCAGACCCTTGGTTTGCAATGAAACCGACAGGGCGGCGGCCGCCTCCAGTTCACCATGCACCAGAAAGAGTTGTTGCAGGCGATCCCGATCGAAATGCAACGCCCATGCCTGCAATTCCGTGCGGTCGGCATG
>JAJRXO010000307.1 GCA_024276255.1 Chloroflexota bacterium
ATCCGCCCTACGACGTGCCTTTCCGTCAATATGCCGCCCAGGGCTTCAGTTGGCATGATCAGGTACGCCTGGCCGAATGGCTGGCCGCCCATCCTGGCCCGGTCGTGGCATCCAATCAGGCCACTCCCCGCATCGTCGAGCTGTACCAAGACCTGGGATTCGAACTACGTCATCTGGCGGGACCGCGCCGCATCTCATGCAAAGGTGATCGCACACCCGCCCGCGAAATCCTGGCATATAAAGGATTATCCATCCCCACTCACTGATCGCCATGCTTGCCAAGGTTTATTCTTGTGCGATTTTGGGCCTCGATGGCCAGATCATCGAGGTAGAAATTGATAAAGGCGGTGGCATGTCCAAATTCATGATGGTGGGATTACCTGACACCGCGGTGCAGGAGTCGCGGGTACGCGTAAGGGCAGCCATCCGCAACAGCGGGCTCAGATTCCCCATGGGCCTGTACACCGTTAATCTGGCGCCGGCCGATTTACCCAAGCGTGGCCCGGCTTATGATCTCCCCATCGCTGTGGGAGTGCTGGCGGCCACAGAGCAAATCCCTATGGAAGCAGTGACAGGGGCCGTTTTCATCGGTGAGCTAGCGCTCGATGGCAGCCTGCGGCATGTCAATGGCATCCTGCCCATGACCAGCTTCGCCCGCCAACAGGGGTTTATCCGCATCTATGTCCCCGAGATCGATGCAGCCGAAGCGGCGCTGGTCGAAGGCATCGAGGTGATCCCGGTCGATCATCTCACCCATCTGGTCAACCATCTCAACGACGTGGTACCGATTCCCTCCCAGCCAACTATCCCTCGCGAACAACTGAGCGTCGATCGTTATCCCGTCGACATGGCAGATGTCAAGGGGCAGGAGCACGTCAAACGGGCGCTGGAAGTCGCCGCGGCCGGGGGGCACAATATGCTCATGTCGGGGCCGCCCGGCGCCGGGAAAACCCTGCTGGCTCGTTGTTTACCCACCATTCTGCCGCGGCTCACCGAAAGCGAAGCCCTCGATGTCACTCGCATCTATTCGGTAGCCGATCAGCTTCCGCCGCACACACCCCTCATCCGTACCCGTCCCTTCCGCGCCCCCCATCACACCATCTCCTACGCCGGTCTCATCGGCGGCGGGCGATGGCCGCGACCCGGCGAGATCAGTCTGGCCCATCGCGGGGTGCTCTTTTTGGATGAGCTGCCCGAATTTGGCAGCCGCATGCTGGAGATGCCGAGACAGCCCCTGGAAGACAAGCAGATCACCCTCTCGCGGGCCGCCGGGGCGGTGACCTTTCCCACCAATTTCATGCTCGTAGCCGCCATGAATCCCTGCCCCTGTGGCTACTATGGCGATCCCACCCGGGCCTGCACCTGTTCGAACGCCGCCATTCAGAATTACCAGAAGCGTATCTCAGGCCCGCTTCTCGATCGCATCGACATCCACGTGCAGGTGCCCCGCGTCGATTTCGAAAAACTCACCGACGACACGCGCGGCGAGCCATCAGCAGCCATCCGCCAGCGTGTGCAGAGGGCGCGGGAGATGCAGGAACAGCGGCTGGCAGAGTTCCCCCAAATCAGCTGCAATGCCGATATGGGCCCCAACGAAGTGCGAATGTTTTGCGCCCTCGACGAAACAGGCCATCAGCTCATCGGCGCGGCCATGCGCCAGCTGGGACTCAGCGCCCGCGCCTACCATCGCCTGCTCAAACTGGCCCGCACCATCGCCGATCTGGCGGGCAGCGAACACATTCAACCGCCTCATATCGCCGAGGCCATCCAGTATCGACCCCGCCGAAAAACGTACTGAAGACATTGACCCCATAAAAAACACCCCGCCGCTACGGGCAGGGTGCGGAACAGGTGGCGACGGGTGGACTCGAACCACCGACACAGCGATTATGAGCCGCTTGCTCTGACCTCCTGAGCTACGTCGCCATATCGAAGCCCTGGCTCTTAGAACCAGGGCATTTTGAGTAGCGGGGGCAGGATTCGAACCTGCGACCTTCGGGTTATGAGCCCGACGAGCTACCTCTGCTCCACCCCGCAGTGGTAAGAAGTATTCTACTTAATCGAGGCCAATTTGTCAAACTGAGGAGATTAGTCGATTGCATCCCTGGAATCTGGGGCGGATGGTTGCAAACTGGGCATTCGGCAGCGGCAGAGATGGCGCATCAACAAATACCAACCCGCCAAACCGTCCCCGGCCAGTCGCCCATGATACTGACAGCCATCTGATTTGAGTTCGGGTACGGAAATCGAAGGTAGCCCATCTCATCCATGACTGTGTTCTGTTTCACCGCCGCTGCAACAGGTATCGGTGAGCAGCATATCGCCCGGGGTCACATCGTCAACGGGTAGCCGGTGCAAATGCCCGCCATACGCTGTGATCAGGTTCTCCGGGCGCAGCGCCTTTTCCGGTGCACCAAAGGCAATGATACGTCGATTCAGCAGCATGATACGATTGAAATGGGTGGCAGCCTGATCGAGATCATGGGTGGCCATGAGCACCGTGACGCCGGAAGCCTGCACCTGATCCAGAATCTCAAAGATGGCATCCTGGCTGGGCGCGTCGAGCCCGCTGAGTGGCTCATCCAGCAACAACAATTCGGCTTCCTGTGCCAGAGCCCGCGCCAGAAACACGCGCTGTTGCTGACCGCCAGATAATTCACCGATCTGGCGCCGGGCATAGGCCAGCATATCCACCTGCTGCAAAGCCTGCCGCACCTTTTGCCAGTCGTGACGCCGCGGCCAGCGAAACAAACCAATGCGCCCGGAACGGCCCATCATGACCACGTCGGCCACGGAAACGGGAAAGCTCCAGTCGATCTGCCGACGTTGCGGCACATAGCCGATGCAAATATGGCTGCCCGGCGGTTCACCGAAGATACGCAGCTGACCGGAAGACGGTCGAATAATGCCCGCTATAACCTGGAACAGGGTGCTTTTACCCGCCCCATTGGGGCCTACAATGGCAATGCGTTCACCCCGCTCAATGCTGAAACTCACGTTGTCGAGCGCCATCACAGCATCATAATACACCGACACCTGCTCCAACTCCAGACAGGGCGCCGGTTCATGGTGTGAGGCCTGAGGGTAACGCAGTTGCGACAAAGATTCAAACATATTGCAAGTTTATCATAATTACGGTGCACATGCCACGAATCCGCTCATCAGGCCGCGCTGCGGAGAACGCCCAACCCTACCAGGCGACGGTAGCAGCCACACTGGGATGATCCGAAGCCGGGCTTTCGATCCATTTTGCGTCGAGCACATTCGTA
This sequence comes from Chloroflexota bacterium, assembly GCA_024276255.1. GTDB lineage: Bacteria > Chloroflexota > Anaerolineae > J102 > J102 > JAADGC01. The sequence goes on from JAJRXO010000307.1 coordinate 3,270, forward strand.
CCGGGTGAAACAAAAATATGATCGATCTTTCTCAGGGGTCGGTGCCCCTCATCATCCTGCCAATCTGGCCATCTCACCATCCAGCTATCCTGCAACACCCGGGTTGTGATCACATATTGGTCTCCGGAAGGGCGGAAATTAAAATCTCCCATAACAATAATGGGTCCAGAATCCGGCAACAATTGCAGAAGCTGGTCTTGCTGGATCATGGGACCGCCATTGCCCAGATGAGTGACCAGCACATGTACGAGCTGGTTCTGAATCTGAATATCGGCCAGGATCACGGCCACCTGCTCACCTTCGCTGTACAAAAAGGCTGTGCGGGGATTGCGGATGGGGTAACGGGAAAGCAGGGCAATACCAAAGGTGCCGGTGACTGTCTTGGGCCCATAATAAGTATAGCGACGCAGATGCTGGGCAAAATAGCGCACCACATCGGCATTGCCGCCGGCTATGCGGGCATTATCCGATTCCTGCAGGCCGATGATATCCGCGTCGATTTGTTGCAGAACAGCCAACTGACCATCAAAGTTGCGCTGGCCATCCGCACTATACCCTTGCTGAATGTTGTAGGTCTGCACAGTGAGCGTGGTTGGCAGGTCCGTGGGTGCGGGGGGCGGCATATTGCGAACCACGCCGCCGATCATGGCCAGACCAGCCAACGCCAACATTGCGGCGGCCAGCGAGGGCGGCAGCGACGGCAATTCGATGCGTTGCCGCGGCACCGTGATCAGCAACAAAATACCCGGCACCAGGTGCACCAGCCAGAATTGGTTGCGGAACCAGGGGCCGATCACAGGAATATAATCGTAAACCGTGGTAAAAACATGGGCCAGGGTCAGCACTAACAGGAGCAGGGCTGCCAGCCCCATGATCAGGCCCATGCGGGCAGGGCGCGGCCGCGCGGCGGCCAGGCTGCCTGCCAGCAGGCCGAAATCAAAAGCCAGCAACGGCGAAAGCGCGATGCTGAGGAATAGGGGCAGGGCTTGCAACCAGCCGGTTGCCGGAGCGAAAAAGGGATAGGCCGCAGGGTCAGCCGGGAAGCTGCTCTGATGCACGAACGCAGTCAGGGCCAGTGAGCCCACCAGCAGGACATTTCCCAGCAGCACATGCTGCGGCTGCCATACACGACCACGCACCCAGGTCAACAGGGCCAAGCTCCAACTGAGTCCAAACAACAGGATGATCTGGCGATAATCCACTCCGGTCCAGCGGGACAGCACATGCGGCGCCGAAAACACAAAATACAGCAGGGCAATGACCGCCATTAGCCCGATAGCAGCAGCGAAAGGTCTCTGAGTCGGGAAGGTGTCCGACTTCTCCGCGGGTGCAGCGGGCATTCGGCTGAGATACCAGACCGCGATCAGGGCCAGCGCCCAACCGATCAACTGTCCCCAGCCTATGGTCGAGAGATCCAGCCCCCAACCCCAGCTACGCAGCGCAACCGAGAGCAGGACCGCTATCATCGTCGCCCCGGCCCATACGCTGCGGGTGTATCTGGCAGGCCCGGTCTCGGTTAGCAGTTGTGCGGGCAGCCAGAGCATGAAAGCCCCCACACCCGCCCCGGCTACCAGCATCCTACCCCTTGTGGGCAATACCGGCTCCAGCAGCCGGGCGATGAATAGCATCGCCAGCAAAGCGATCAGATATCGTTTGTTCGGAAGCATCCGCCTGCCCAGCAGCAAGAAGGGTGTCAATAAAAACAGGACGGCGACGATTTCCGGAGGGATGCTGGTGCCCAACAGACCAAACACATAGATATGTTCGATAAAATCAGCCAGAACCTGCAAGAAAAATAGCAGAACAATACCCAGAGCAATGATTTTTCCCGTTTGGCGTGCGGTG
>JAJRXO010000308.1 GCA_024276255.1 Chloroflexota bacterium
AGGTCCAGCTCCATGCCGGGCACATCCACAATGGTGCCCAGGGCTCGCGATAGAAATGCCATGTCGCGGTGTTTGGCCAGGGCATTGCGCGTGCGGGTGGGCGTGACCTCAGGCAGGTGCTCATAAATGGCATCCAGCGAACCCCACTGCTGCAACAACTTGACCGCCCCTTTCTCTCCTACGCCATACACACCGGGGATATTGTCGGACTTGTCGCCGACCATGGCTTTGAGATCGATCAACTGCCGGGGCTGGAGCTGATAACGTTCACGTACCCTGTCCGGAGTGTAGATGATGGTATCGGAAAACTTGCGGCCAGATGTGAGCACCCAGATGCGATCGTCGACCAGCTGCAGGAGATCACGATCACCGGTGACGATCAGGCTCAACGCGTCCTGGTTCTCGGCCTGATGAGCCAGCGTGGCCAGCACGTCGTCAGCTTCGTAGCCCTCGGCCGTGAAAATGGGGATGTTAAACGCCTTGATGATCTGCTGAATACGATCGATTTGCAAGCGCAGTTCGTCAGGCATGCGTTCGCGCGTCGCCTTGTATTCTTCGTAGGTGTCATGCCGGAAACTGCGGCCGACATCAAAGGCCACCGCCAGATGGGTGGGCTGTTGATCCCGCAGCACGTTGAGCAGCATGGAAAGAAAGCCGTAGGTGGCATTGGTAAGCTCTCCGCTGCTGGTAGCCATGTCGGGCGGCAATGCAAAGAAGGCGCGATAAGCCAGGGAATGACCGTCGATGAGTACGAGTTTCATGGTGCTGTGTCCGGACAAGAGAAGCAGGTGAATAAAACACGACCGCCCACAGCGCAGGTTCAGGCGCGGGGCGGTCGTCACATCAGCAGGCGGGAAGTAACTCAGGCATCCTGTATGGCGATTTTTTCGGCCTCGATCAAGGCCTTAACCTGGGCATGTTCCAGAACATCGGGATGGAAACGCAGGCGATGATCCTTATCCAGGCGCAGGTCTCCTGTGCCCAGATGCAGCATGATGTGCTCATCGCTGACGTTTTTCAGCCACACGGAACGGGCTATCTTGTAATTGGCATTGGGTGGATGACGCAACATACCTGACCTCCCGACGAATGCGATCTAAGCACGGCGGAATGTAACGATACGACCGCGCAGGCGGGTACTGGGCACTCGCGTGAGCACGCGTTCGTAGTAATCCTGTTGGACTTCCACAAAGGTGAACCGATCGCGAATGTCGATATTTCCCACGGCGCGGCCGGGGATATTGGCCTCGTTGGCAATGGCGCCCACAATATCTTTGGGCCGCACGCCGATATCGTAACCGGCATCCATAACCAGACGCACGTAGCCTTCTTCCACCTCGCGCTCCTCATCGTGCTCATGGGTGAGGCTTCGATCTGGCCGATGGTAGCTGCGGCGATCGCGGGTGTCCCGGCGATTGGGTGCACTGTGGCGACGATCGGGGCGCCCCTGGAAGACCTTCTCACTGGGAACGCCGTGTTGGGTCATGCTGACGGCTGCCGCAGCGATCTCCGACCAGTCGTATCCCTCTTCCGCCAAATCGTTTAGCAGGAAGAGATAGGTTTCGAGATTGGTGCGTTCGATGATCGTACGCAGTTTCTGACGGAAGGATTCGGCGCGCTGGGCGACCACACTGGCGCGGGTGGTGGGTAACACCGCCTTCACTCGCTGCCCCAGTAGATTTTCGATTTCACTCAACAACGGTCGCTCCGAGGGCGCCACCAGCGAATACAGCATCCCGTTCTCGGCCACAGTCTGCGCTCGCTGGGCGTAAAGCTCGGCCTCGGTCGGCAGATCATAGCTCACAGCGGTCTCGGTTTCCAGGGTCAATGCCTGCGCGGCCATGTCGGTAAGCACGATGAAATCAAGCGATCCTTCCTGCCACTTGCGCAGGACGCTTTCACGCTCGCTGTCTGTACAGGATCCGTTCAGGGTTGCGGCGCTATAGCCCTCGGCCTGCAGCATCAGCCCCACCTTTTCCACATCAGGTTTGAGATTGACGAAAATCAAACCCCGCTGCACGCTCTCACCATCGAGCAGACGGATCAGCGTCTCCAGCTTTTCTCCGGAGGGCACGCTCTGATAGCGATGCTTGATCAATGGCATGGGAGCGGCGGTGGCCTGACGCTCGAGCAACACGGGCTCAAACAGATGATCGTCGGCCATGGCCTGCAACTCGGTGGTGAGCTGATTGGCCAGCATGACTGTCTGACGACCTGCCGGCAGCTGGTCGAGCAAATCGGCGATGATCTCGCCTCGTCCGCGGGCCACAAATTGGTCCACACTGTCGAGCACTACATATTGCACCTGCTCCACAGAGAAGCTTTCCCGCTCCACATGATCTTTCAACCGTTTGAGCGTGCCAATCACGATGGTGTTGGGCCGACTCAGGCGCTCTGCCTCGCGGGCGATAGGTTGTTCACCATACACAGGGGTGACGCTGAAGTTGGGGTGCTGGCTGAATTGACGGAAAAGCAGGGCCACGCGGCGGGCTTCGCTGCCGCTGTGCACCAACACCAGTCCCTGCACGCCCTCCTGTTCCATGTCCAGCGTTTGTAAAATGGGCAGCACATAAGCCACTGCCTTGCCGCTGCCCGGCGGGGCTACGGCCACAATGTCTCGTCCGGCCAGAAACTGTGGCGTCAATTCCGTCTGCAGCTTGGTCGGTTGTTCATAACCCAGGGCCTCCAGTATTTTCACCAATTCAGGATTGAGGCCAAGTTCAGAAAATGTTTGACTCATAATATTGTCGTTCCTCACATAGAGTTTCACAAGATACCGGTCACTTTCGCAATACTCAGCTCCCGGGGTGATATCCCACACCGAAAAAATTATATCATAGTTGCTGTTAAGGCCCAAATTGTGTCATCGTGACGGGGCGTCACGAAAATTAGGCAAACCGGGTGCGTACGATACCCAGCGAGTGAACCTGCACTCCAGAAGTATTATGCATCAGAAGCCGACTGGCATCGGCTTTATTCCTCTCACACCCCCTTTCTGGATAATAATGGACAGTTCCATGACAACGATGGGGCGACGCAAGCCGCTGGACGCCCTGCGGCATCCAGCGGCGGCACACTCAAAGTACGAATTCTTTCGGCCGGATTTGACACCACAGCAGCCGAAGAATCAGGAACAGGCCCACCCTTGTGTATCAGGGTTTTGTAATACTCGGCCAGAACAAAGTATGTGGGGCAAAAAGCCGGCCGTGGATATCCTGCCATGATGTACCAAAACGTTCGTGCTCCCACACCACCAGGAAGTTGGCCCCGCCGCCGACCACCTCGGGATCGGTGCGATCCATGCTCATGCCGGTGATGGGCGCGGAGATGGGAAATGATGGATATAGGGTTTTGTCAGGCAGCATGCGTTGCCCCCGGATACCGAACGGGCCACTCGCGCTGCTGTATTGTTGCTGCCAAACGATCAGGTATTGGTCTCCTGATTGACTGCAGGCGATATCCGGTTCATTTTCATTGATAACGGTGGCGTCCATGTGATGAACACTATCGACCGTCCCGTTGCCGCGCACGAAACGCGCATACACATCCTCGTTGCCGGAAGCCACTGTCGATTGCCAGGTGACCAGGTATTGATCGGCAGCCGCGCAGGCGGCCACGGCCGGGTGCTGTTCCTGAGCCGACCAACCGGCAATGCCGAATTCCCCGCCCCCGAGGGGAACGCCGTTTCCACGGAGTCGCACGCCAAAGACATCTGTGACGTTGTCATAGACAACCAGGTATTCGTTGCGGGCCGAATTGTAAGCGACATCCGGATTTAGACGATTTTGGGAGATATCACTGGCAATGGTAAAACCGCCAGCAGGAAAGCCGCTGCCGTCAGCAAAGACTCTGCGGCCACTGACATACACAGGTACGCCCATGGGGGTATTGCTCCACACCACCAGGAACTCGTCTTGGGTACGGGCGTACACTACCTGAGGATCCCACTGACTGCTGCCCCAGTCGATGATCTTGAATTCCGGCAATACAGGCGGCCCGGCCCAGGGAACAAAACGCCCGTAAACATCCCAGTTACTGCCATCGCCGGCCACGTCTACAATCCACACAATCAGGTAACGATCTCTGACCGGATCGTAGGCTACCGAGGGTTGCGCCCGATCATTGGGGCCACTCGAAACTGTGAACCAGCTTTTCAATTCGCCGCGATCGCTGATACGCTGTGCGTAAAGATCCCGTTTTCCCCCGCCCCATTTATTATGCCAGACGACCAGATACTCACGATGCTTCCAGTTGTAGGCAACTGCCGGCAAATACTGTCCGTTGTCGAGGGCTGAGATGATGATTTCCGGGCTCATCGATGAATTGGCAGGAGCCACGAGAGGCCGATGCACGGGTCCCAGATCTTCCGGCAAGGGCTGTGCCGATACCGTTGTGC
>JAJRXO010000309.1 GCA_024276255.1 Chloroflexota bacterium
TCAGCAGCCGGGGCCGGCGATCGGCGGACGCATATTCTTCGCTGGCGAAGCTGTATTGCACGGGGCCATCCACGCTGAAACCGGTGATGATGAGGCCGTGATTGGCTGCAGGTTGCTGCAGCCAGTTCTGCGCGGTCTGGCTCAGAGGGATATCGACCCAGCCGGAGGCCGGCAGATCGGCGCTGGCCACGGGGGTGGCGGAACGATCGTCGGTTCCGGCGGCAAAGGGCTGTTGCCAGGGATCGCTATTGGTGGCCTGGTTATAGGTGGCTTCCATCTCCTCCCAATGCCGTTTGAGCGTGTAGACCTGCGCCTGCATGGGGTTGGTGTTGCTACGGTCGAGCACGTAGAGGCGCAAGGTGGCACCCATGATGGCGGAGCCAGGGGGTATGGCGGAGAGATCAAAACGCAGCAGCGCGGCGTCAACATCCTGAAAGCGGACGCGCAGGGCGCTGTAGGGGCCGTAGTTGGTGTCGGGGAACCAGGCGCTGATGTAGGTGTCGGCCACGGGACTGAGGCTGAGGGCGAATGTGGGGATGGGCGTGGGGGTGCGTGTGGGAGTAAGCGTGGGCGTGGGGGTGATGGTGGGGGTCGGTGACGGGCCGGACGTGGGCGTGGCTGTGGGTGATACATAGGGTGTGGGGGTGGCGGTTGGGCCGGGAGGTGGCGTGGGCGTCGCCGCCGGCACGGCCAGGAGGTCGATCTGATAATGCTGGCCGTTATCGCGACTGCTCTGCCAGTGCCCATCCCACAACGAGATCGTGTCCTGCATGGCCACGCCGTTCACCTTGAATGTGATCGCATCACCGTCGCCGGCGCCGGGCGCAGTCGGTTTGGCTGGATCGTCACCGTAGACCCGCATAAGGCCGTACTGATCGGCCGTATGCAGCCTGAAACAGCCGATCTGCGTGCCGTCGGGGCGATGGGCAGTGACCGTGCTATTTTTGGCTGCGGTGCCCAGGGGGCGGATACCGCCCCACAGCTCTACATAACGGCCGGTGCGTTGGGCGCTGGGCGTGCAGTTGGATGCATCTGCATTGGCGTTGAAGGTAATATAGCTGCCGGTGTCCCAACGTTGGCGGGCGGGATTGGTGCAGGTGTCGGCATTCCATGTCAGATCAGAGCCAATCGACGGCCATGGCAGGTTCTGACTGCTGAAATAGCCCGGTCGCCCTCCCAGATAGTAGCTGGCGGGGATGTTGTGATCGGCGATCGACGGATCCCATTGCACGCTGCCTTTTTCGTAATTGCCGTGCAGAAGCGAATTCTGCACCGAGGGGTATACGGTGATTACGTTGGGATAATCGCCCAGCACATTGCCCACCAGGTTCTGCTTGTGCGAGGCGTTGTCGAGTTTGATGCCTTTGGACTGCACACAGTTGCGTAAAAAGGTATTGCCCGGACCCGACGCCCCCCAATAGTCGGAGGAATAAGCCTCTTGAAATACATTACCTTCGAAGAGATTGTACGAGGCGTAATGCCCATGCAAGCTGATATCCGGTGGGGTCCAGGAACCACCCTGGGTCTGGATGGGCTCACGGGAATAATTATAGGCGAAGACATTGCCGCTGGCGCCCACCTGGGCCACCATGGCGTGGCGTAGGCGACGGAAGATGTTGTTCTCGGCCAGACAATCGGTCGTGTGGCGTTCGAAGTTCACGCCATAGCCCTGGCCGCCGGTGCCATAGCCGTACGCATCGTGGAAGTAGCTCTCGCGAATCTCGCATTTATAAGCAGCGTAACCCAACACATGGCTGTTAAGGCTATATTCACTGATGATCTGACGTATCCACACGTTAGCGGCCTGGTAGATCAGGATCATCTGGCCGGGACCGGAATCGGCGCGGCGCAGGTGCAGCCTTTCCAGGCCTGTGTCGTGCAGCATGTCGATCGTGCGCATCCTGGGAGAGAGACTGGCCTTGTAATCGTAGTGCAGTGGCTCTGCCAGGGTGATATTGTTGCCA
>JAJRXO010000310.1 GCA_024276255.1 Chloroflexota bacterium
GAACCGGCATATTCCAGGCGTTCTTCGTCCAGCAAGGCGATGAGTTCGTGCTCGTGGCGGTCTTCTTCCTCGATTATGGTCTCGATCTCCGGCAAGATACCGATGAGCCCGCTGTATTCGTCCTGGGCCTCTTCCTCTCCCCGCTCCATGAGTTTGATGCCGAATGTAAAACCGAAGATGCGACTGATCCAGAAATACTTCCGTATCTGGCCCTGATCGGGTTTCACTTCCCGACCCGTGTAGCTGCGCCAGTGTTCATAATGTCGCAGTTCGTCATTGGCGATCTTTTCCAGCACCTGTTGATTTTCGGGCGTAGTAGCGACCTTTGCCAGCCTGTTGTAAATATGATGCTCGGTGATCTCAGTCCGTTGATAGCCCAGCAGCTTGTCGTGGATTTCCGGGGTAATGGTTGTGAGGGTGGCGTTATGCTGCATGATTGCCTGCTTCTTGATTCCCGATCCAATAGGAATGTGTATGCTTTTATATGACGGTAGTTCCTTGATTTTGTACCATGAGTGGCGGGGCCTTGGCAACTTCGACCAACTCGCTTTCAGTCCCTACTGGCATGCCGCGGTCGACAGCAGCCAAGGCAATAACGTTCGTTTCCGCAACGCCTGGAATCCATGGGATACCTGTTCCTTCCCGTGCTGCCTGCGGTGTCAGGGATTTCATTGACAATTGCCCTGTCAGCGTCGACAATAACCCCATCCGATCTCACTCCATTCCGGACAACCATGCGTATCCTCATCGACGGCCGCACCATTCAGGATCATTTTCCCGGCATCGGCCGCTATGTTTACAATCTCATCCTGGCATTGGCCCCGCAAGTGGAAGGCGAACTGTGGGTGTTGGTGGATGACAGGGCGCATAACACGCGCTATCCTCTCTCCGATCTGGCCCGACCAGCAGGCGTGCGCCTGATCAATACGCATGTCCCCGTGTTTCACTGGCGTGAACAAACCCGGCTTCCCGCCCTGATCCGGGAACTTCAACCTGATGTGGTGCATTTTCCCTACAATGTCCGCCCTTTCCGACTCGGTCTGCCCTCGTTGCTCACCCTGTACGATGCCATCCCCCGCCGTTTCCCCGGGTATTTCGGGCGTTTACGGCGCTGGCAGATCGAGATCATCCAGCGATTGGCGATCCACAGCAGCCAGGCTTTTGTGGCCATCTCAGAGGCCACGGCGCGCGATTTTCAGCGATATTATGGTCTGGCGTCCGGGCGCATTACCGTCACCCCCCTGGCCTCTGATCCCTGTTTTCATCCTCAGGATGCTGACGCCATTGCCGCCCTGCGTCGGCGTTTGCATTTACCTTCTTCCTACATCCTCTACCTTGGCTCCAACAAGCCACACAAAAACCTGCCCCGATTGATCGTGGCGTACGCGCAATTGCGACGCCAACTGGCCGATGCACCGGCGCTGGTGATTGCCGGTCACTGGGACGATCGCTATCCCGCTGCCCGGCGTCTGGTGACAGAACGGCATCTGGGTGCTTTTGTACAGTTGCTAGGGCCGGTGAGTAATGATGATCTGCCGCTTCTGTACGCGGGGGCGAGCTTATTTGTATTTCCCAGTTTATACGAGGGTTTTGGCCTGCCGGTGCTGGAGGCCATGGCCTGCGGCACGCCCGTGGCCTGTAGTCGCACCTCCAGCCTGCCCGAGATCGCCGGCGACGCCGCTGTATTATTCGACCCCACCGAGACCGGGGCCATCACGACGGCCATGCTGCGCCTGTTGCAGGATGAGGAATTACGGCAGGATTACGGTCAACGCGGCATCAGCCAGGCAGGCCGTTTTTGCTGGTCGCAAACGGCCGCCGGTACCCTGGCCTGCTACCATACATTGGCAGGCGGCGCATGGTAGAAAAGCCCGAATCGTGATAAAGTATAGGTGTCAGTGATGGTATCATCACTCGCAAAGAAGCCTGTATTGAACCCATTTTTTCCCTAGCATTCATCAACGATGCGTATACTTCACGTCTACAAAGATTATTATCCTGTCATCGGAGGCATCGAAAATCATCTGCGCTGGCTGGCCGAGGGACAGGCAGCACGGGGGCACGATGTCACGGTGCTGGTGACCAACCCTGCGGGGATGAAGACCATCACTCGGGAAGAGAATGGCGTGCGGGTGATTCGGGCAGGTCGAGTGACGACGGTGGCCTCGACTCCTCTCAGCGTCTCCTTCCCGTTTCACCTTTCACGTCAGCATCCTGATATCGTCCATTTACAGTTTCCATACCCTCTGGGCGAGATAAGTCAATGGTTGATACGTCGCGGCAAGGCTACCATCATCAGCTACCAGAGCGATGTGGTACGGCAGGCCGTCCTTTTGCGCTTTTACAATCCTTTGCTGCGCCATGTGTTGCGGCGGGCGAATAAAATACTGGTATCGAGCCCCCATTATATCCGCAGCTCGCCCTATCTGCAGCCCCTGGCCGACCGTTGCACCGTCATCCCCTTGGGCATTGATGTCGAACGTTTTGCCCGGCCCAGAGCGCGGCTCGTGGCCACGATCAAACAGCGCTATCCCGGCCCCTTATTGCTGTTTGTCGGCCGCCTGCGCTATTATAAGGGCCTGTCATACCTGATCGACGCCATGCGCCAGGTAAAGGCAACGTTGCTTATCATTGGCACTGGCCCTGAAGCTGCCGCCCTCGGTGATCAAAGCTATCTGGCGGGTGTGGCTGACCGCATCCATTTTCTGGGCGATGTCAGTGACGCAAACTTACCCGCTTATTATCAGGCTGCCGATCTTTTCGTGTTGCCCTCCAGCCACCGCAGCGAGGCATTCGGCATCGTGTTACTCGAAGCCATGGCCGCTGGCACACCCGTGATCTCCACCGAACTGGGCACGGGCACTTCATGGGTGAATCAGCATGATCAGACCGGCCTGGTCGTGTCCCCGCGTAACGTCCGCGCCCTGGCAGATGCCATACGCCAA
>JAJRXO010000311.1 GCA_024276255.1 Chloroflexota bacterium
GGTGGGGGGCTTGTCAGGATCCAGGCCCGCCGCCTTGAACATGTCCTTGTTGTAGTACAGCATGGCGGTGGAGCTGTTGAAGGGCATGCAGTACAGATTGCCGTCTACTGAATAGTAGTCCTTGATGGGCTTGACTACTTCGTCCCAGTTGACCTCGCCCTTATCCAGCGTGTAAACGGGGACGATGGCGCCGGAATCCAGCATAGTCTGTGTGCCCACCTCGTAGACCTGGACGATGGTGGGGGGCTCACCTGCCTTGTATGCGGCCAGGGCCTTGGTCAATGTCTCCGCATAACTGCCGGTGTACTCCGCATTGACTTTGTATTGCGGATATTTTGCGTTGAAAGTATCTACCAAATCAGCCACGACCTCGCCACGACTGCCGCTCATGGCATTCCAGAAGGTGATTTCCACTGGCGCTGCCGCGGCCGGCGCTTCGGTCGCAGCCGGGGCCTCTGTGGGGGCGGGTGCTTCGGGTGCCGGCGCCGGGGCGCAGGCGCTCAGTACCATGACAAGCATCAAGGTGAGAACCAGCAAGAGCGTAAAACGTCGTTGTTCCATAGGGTTCCTCCAAAAAGTTCTGTTAAACAAACGTTGGTTGCATGAGGGGCAATCAATTCTAGTCCCCTCGGTAGATGGACCTCGATTCGGTTGTGATCTTTTGCCGTGACACCTCCTGCCGGGATGCGGTACCGGCAACCAAAACAGACGGAGCAAAAACGATAGTGATAGCTATTTTAGCATGAGGAAACTTGAGGGACAAACCTTGTGAAAGTTGGTGCTTCACCCCCTCCCCGGCCCTTCCCCATGAGCGAGCGGCTGGGTCGGGGAGGGGGTGAGCTATCGCTACGATTGCAGGGCATGATGCACTTTGGTCAATTGCGCCCGCTGCCCCACCACAATCAGCACATCGTTCGCGTGTAACACTGTCTCTGGTCCCGGATTGAGATCAAAGCCGATGTCGCTGTGCTGGGCATGGTCGGGGTGATAAAGGGCCACCACGGTCACGCCGAAACGTTGTCGCAGATTGATCTCCGCCAGCGTGTGACCGGCCAGCGACGAACCCTCGACGACGTGCAGTTCGTCCATTTCTGCCCCGCGGCCCTCATCGAAGACAACCAGGGAGAGGAACTGAGCTACAAAGGGACGTAAGGCGGTCAGCGCCATGCGACGGCCGCCATAATCGTAGGGCGACAACACCTCGTCCGCCCCGGCGCGTAACAGTTTGCTGGCCGCTTCGTGCTGCACCACCCGGCTGGCAATCCACAAATCGGGATTGAGTTGGCGGGCGCTGAGCACGGTGACGATGTTGGCATTGTCGCTATCGAGTACAGACAGCAGGCGCCTGGCCTTGCGTATGTTGGCGGCCAGCAGCACGTCGTCGTCCGAGGCGTCGCCGTGGATGACGGCAATGCCTTCTTCACGCAAGCGGTCGACGAGGGCCAGGTCTTTATCGATCACCACGAACGTTTCATTATTGCGGGCGAATTCGGCAGCCGCCGCCCGGCCGATACGGCCAAAACCGCAGAGAATAGTGTGATCTTGCATAGAACGGATTCCTCGAATCGAGCGTAACTGTTGCACGGCCTGGCGGAATTCATCGCTGAGGATGGTGCTCAACGCGGATTGTAGCGCCCATGCTCCCCACACCACGCTGGCCACGATCAGACCGGTCGTAAAGAGCGTGGCCGCCCGGTTCATGGGCACGCGCTCGCCAAAACCCACCGTGGTGACCGTGATCACGGTCATGTAAAAGCTGTCCAGCAGGCTGGCATCGGTCAACAACGTATACCCCAACGTGCCGAAAACGATGATGCTCATCAGCAGGATCAGGGCCAGCATCAATCGGCGCAGGTCGCGGGGGCGCAGGCCGAACAACAGGGCGACTCTTTGCATGGTTCTATTATGCCAGCGAACACGAGCGAATGAAAAATCATCCTCCGGGCCCGAAACTGGTATAATGGGTCCACCCAGGAAACCATACAGGTCTCCTCATTCAGATTATCATAAACTCAGCAAGCAAGGAACGATTGTAGCCCCGGAAACCTGTAAACCAGAAAACCGGGATGGCGCCGTCTCCATCTGGTCTGAAAATAGGACATAGATGAACACAGAAAAACACGGATTGTTTTTTCATCGGTAGCGGCGGCAATGACCGAGCCGGGTTCACCCGGCGCTGCTTGAAAGCCCGGCGAGTTCATCGCCGGGCGGGCGTCGCCGAACCTGTTGCCGCTTTACCTTGTAAAAGTTCATAAGCTGGTTGCCAACGCGACCCTGCCAACGTGTTTCAACACGTTTTCTGTGGTAGCCAATGAATTCATTCATTGGTTGCCTTGTTTACCAGTTTGTCTTGAGCCAAAAGCCAGCAAATGGATGCGGACCTGAAAAATCAGCCGTCCATTCATTCCATCAACACCCGAGACCTTACACCATGAATCCCGAGCAGCTTCAGATCATCCAGCAGTACCTGCGGGCCCAGCATTACAAGGGTTGGCTGCTGTACGATTTTCGCGAACTCAATCCCATTGCCCGCCGGCTGGCCCCTCTGCCCCCCCGCATTTTCCTCAGCCGCCGCTGGGCCTACTGGATACCCGCCCACGGCGAACCGGCCTGGCTGGTGCATGCCATCGAGACGAGCGGTTTTCAGGAGCAGGGACAGCGCCTGGAAAGCTATAGCTCATGGCAATCGTTTACCCGCGCCATGTTGCGCCTGACCGACGGTCCCGGCGCCATTGCCTGCGAATACGCGCCCGAGTGCGCTATCCCCTACATTTCGTATCTCGATGCCGGTACGGCCGAGCAGTTACGGCTTCTTGGCTACACTCTGCATCCCTCCGCCGACCTCATCCAGCTCATTTACGCCACCTGGACGCCGAAGCAACTACAGAGCCATCGCCGGGCCGTGGAGATCTGTCTGCGGGCCAAGGATGCCGCCTTTGCTTATA
>JAJRXO010000312.1 GCA_024276255.1 Chloroflexota bacterium
ACGGCATCGCCGCGGGCGTAGTCGGCGCCGGCGGTGATGGCGATCTGGTGCCCGAAATTGCGCGAAAAATTGATGACGCACACGCGCGGGTCCTGATCGTGCAGCTCCTGCATGATCTCAAATGAGCGATCATGGCTGCCGTCGTTGACCAACACCAGCTCCCAGTTTTCGCCGATGGCGTCCATGGTCTGGCGAACGCGGCGATAAAGTTCGTGCAGAATGGCTTCTTCGTTGTAGACGGGAGCCACAATACTGATGACCGGACGGGATACAGATGTTACAGCCATTTGGGTGCTACCTGAGAGAGGATATGGGGTGGAGGAGAGAAGGTGGTCTATTCAAAGAATGAGCATGGCGTCGCCGAAGGAGAAAAAGCGATAGTGCTCGGCAATGGCCCGTGCATAGGCCTTTTCGATGAGCTCTTTACCGGCAAAGGCCGAGACCAGCATCAGCAAGGTCGAGCGCGGAAGGTGGAAATTGGTAAGCATGGCGTCGACGGCCCGAAAATGATGCCCCGGCAGAATGAACAGATCGGTTTCCCCCGTCCAGGCAGCTGTGGTTTGCCAGCCGCACGCCAGATGCTCGGGCGCGGGATCGCAGGGCGAAAGACCAAGTGCGATCTTGGCCGCGGTTTCCAGCGCCCGCACGCTGGTGGTGCCCACGGCAACGATGCGATTGCCGCGCAACCGCGTGTCATTGACCTGCCGGGCTGTTTCGGCGCTGAACGAGAGCCATTCACTGTGCATCTCATGTTGCCGGGGGTCTTCTACCTTGACGGGGCGAAAGGTGTCGAGGCTGACATGCAGGGTGACAAAGGCGAATCGCATGCCCTGCTGGCGCAGGCTCAATAGCAAATCGGGCGTGAAATGCAGGCCGGCAGTCGGCGCCGCCACCGATCCCTCGTACTGGCTGAAGACGGTTTGATAGCGTTCGGGATCAGACAGTTGCTTGTGAATGTAAGGCGGCAGGGGGATCTGGCCGATCTCTGCCAGCCATTCCTGCACTGGCGCCGAGAACGAGACGCGGCGTAGCGGGCCACCCAGATCGTCGGTGATGGTGGCCCATATCGTGCGACCTGTTTCTTCTCCCAGACGGATACGTTTTCCCGCGTGCAGATTCCTGCCCCGCACCATGGCCTCCCACTCATTGTCGCTCAACGGCTTGAGCAGGAATATCTCCACCTGCCCCCCACTTTCTTTGCGCCCCGGCAGGCGGGCGGGGATCACGCGCGTGTCGTTGAGCACGAGCAGATCGCCTTCCTGCAGAAATCGGGGCAGATCGTAGATATGATGATGGCCGATCTGGCGCGATTCGCGGTCGAGCACCATCATGCGGGCATGGTCGCGGGGCTCGATGGGCGTCTGGGCGATGAATTCAGGGGGCAGATCGTAATCGAAATCGCTGGTCGTGTAGGTGGTGGCTGTATTTGGATGACTCATGGATTCAGGATGATTTACTCTGATGGTATTGCCAGGCAGCCTGCACAAAGGCGCTGAACAGATGCCCGTGAACAGGATCAAGCTCGTATTGGCGCTCGGGGTGCCATTGCACGGCCAACAGCCAGGGATGTACGGGATGTTCGACGGCCTCGATGGTGCAATCGGCGGCACTGGCGCTGGCGATGAGCGCAGGCGCCAGATCGAATTCGCACACGGCCTGGTGGTGATAGGAGTTGACCTGCAGGCTGTCCCCGATGGCGAGCACGCGATCGAGCAGGCTGCGGGCGCGGATGTTGACATGATGCGGGAGAG
>JAJRXO010000313.1 GCA_024276255.1 Chloroflexota bacterium
CCTGTTCAAGGTCCTGGGTCAGGTCGTGCAACAACGCACCTCCGAGATCGTCGACAACCTGTCTTCGCTGCCGCCTACCGGTCCCGTACCGGTGTCCGAACGCATGCCGCCCCATGTACCCTCCTCTCGCCGGCGGCTGAATCAGCAGGTGCAGGCCCTGGCCGAACAGGGGTCCCCCGGCCAGAGCCAACTCTCCACTGCCGAAGTCCCCTACGGCAACGTGGCTCTCGCTGCCGATCAATGCAGCGGCTGCCAGCTCTGTGCTCGCTTTTGTCCCACCGCCGCCCTGCACTTCGAGAGCGCCGCCAGCACTGAGCAACCCGACGCCCCCTTCACCCTGAATTTCTCCGCCGCCCTCTGTCTCGACTGTAACATCTGCACCATCATCTGTCCTGAGGATGCCATCACCCTCACCGACAGCGTGCCTGCCGCAGATCTGCCGACAACCGAATCCCGCCTCCTGCTCAGCGGCGAGCTGACGGCATGTGCCCAGTGCGGCGCCCCCACCCGACGCCTGCCCGATAGTGAGTCATCGCTCTGTTACATTTGTCGCCGCAGCATAGGCAAACGCAATCTCATGTCCGATCTTCTCAACAAACTCGACACCTGATCCTTATGGCTTCTCCCGACTCCCTTCTCAACCCGACCCGAGATCGGCAGCAATTGAGCGCCGTCTATTTCTTCATCTTCATCGTCCTGGGCCTTAGCAACGGCATCGTGGGCCCCACCCTGCCCACGCTGGCCGCCCACACTCAAGCCACGCTGGGCCAGATCAGCATCCTCTTCACAGCCCAGGCCATCGGCTATCTCCTGGGGTCGGCAGCCAGCGGCCACTGGCTCGATCGCTGGCCGGCCCATCCCCTGCTGATGGCCATGATGGCCGTGTTGGGCGTGTCGCTGATCGCCGCTCCGTTTGCCAAACTGCTGATCCTGCTGACGCTGATCTTTTTCATCATCGGCCTCTCGCAGAGCACCGTCGATGTGGGCGGCAATGCCCTGCTGGTGTGGGTGCACGGCAGGAATGTGGGCCCCTACATGAACGCCCTGCACTTCTTCTTTGGCCTGGGGGCATTCATCTCGCCCCTGCTGGTCGTGGCCTTTATCGATCTGGCCGACGGCACAGCCTGGGTGTACATCATCCTGGCCCTCATGCTCCTCCCTGCCATGCTCCTGCTACGCAGCCGCCCCAGCCCGCGCAATCCCGTGGCGCGCACCCACGCCAGCGCCCCCGCCAGACAAACCCATCTGGCCCTGCTGATCAGCATCATGTTCTTTCTGTTTGTGGGTGCAGAACTCAGCTTTGCTGGCTGGATTTACACCTATGCCCTGGAATTAGGCATCGCCGATGTCGTGCACGCCGGCTATCTCACCTCCCTCTTCTGGGGCGCACTTACGCTGGGACGCCTGGTCAGCATCCCCCTTGCCCGCTACCTCGCCCCTGCCCGCCTGCTTGCCCTTGATATTGGCGGCCAGCTCTTCTTCATGGGTCTCCTGCTGATTGCCGGCCAACGCAGCATGGCCGTGTGGGTTGTCAGTGTCGGCTTCGGCTTCACCATCGCCAGTACCTTCCCCTCCCTGATGTCGCTGGCCGAACGCCACATGCCCATTCACGGCAGCACCACGAGCTGGTTCCTGGTTTCCGCCAGCCTGGGCGTGATGAGCATGCCCTGGATCATCGGCCAGCTTTTCGAACGCGTGGGGCCCCAGGGCCTGAGCTGGGTTCTCAGCGCGGCCATCGTCATGGTAGCCATCATCTTCACCATCTTCCAGTTGGCGACTCGCCCCCCCTCTGCCTCGACGCCTAACAGCACCTTATGATCATCGGTATCGACGCCTCGCGTGCCCTGCGTGCCCGTCGCACCGGCACCGAACGCTATAGTCTGGAGCTCATCAATGCCCTGCTGGCCCTCAACAGCGGCCATCATTTCCGCCTGTACAGCGATGTCGCCCCCGCGGCCGATATCTTCAAGGGGGATGCGGAGATCGTGGTATTGCCCGGCAAGCGTTTGTGGACGCACAGCCGTCTGGGCCCGCACACCCTGCGGCGCCCTCCCGACGTCCTCTTCGTGCCCTCCCACGTGCTGCCCATTCTCGGCCCCGCGCGCACCGTCGTCACCGTGCACGATCTGGGCTACGAGCACTTTCCTCAGGCCCACCCCTGGGGACAGCGTCAGTATTTACGCTGGAGCACGAGACGCCACACGCGGGTAGCCACCCGCATCATCGCCGACTCGCGGGCCACGCGCGATGATCTCGTGCATTTTTACGGCGCCGATCCCCAGCGCATCTCCGTAGTGCATCTGGCAGCCGATCCCGCCATCCGTCGCCAGAGCGATCCCGTCCGCGTGCAGATGGTGCGTCATAGCTACGGCATCCCCCCGGAGGCCGACTACATCCTGCACATCGGCACCATTCATCCCCGTAAAAACCTGGAGCGCCTGGTGCAGGCCTTTGCCCTCGTGCGTCAGGCCCTGCCGGAGCGGGAGCTATTCCTGGTGCTGGCTGGTGGCTGGGGCCACGAAGGCCGGGCCCTGCAACGTCGGGTGCAAGAAATGGGTTTGCAGCACGTCGTCCGCTTCCCTGGCTATGTGCGTGTGCACGATATCCCGGCCCTGTACAGCGGCGCCGCCTGCTATGCCCTGCCCTCGCTCAATGAAGGCTTTGGCTTTCCCGTGCTGGAAGCGCAGAACTGCGGTACCCCCCTCGTCTGCGCCCGCACATCCTCGCTACCCGAAATCGCCGGCGATGGCGCCCTCTTCTTCAATCCCCTTGATGTGAATGAAATCGCGGCCGCATTGCAGCGTGTGCTCTGCGAACCCGAACTGGCCGCTGACCTCATCCGTCGCGGGCGGGCCAACGTCGAACGGTTTTCGTGGCAGCGAACCGCCGCTCAGACGCTGGCTGTGCTGGAGCAGGCCGTAAATACTGCCTGATCCCCACATC
>JAJRXO010000314.1 GCA_024276255.1 Chloroflexota bacterium
GATAAAGGACTTCAGGCTGTAAAGTTCGTCGTCGTAGCGCGTGTCGGCATTCGGCCCGCTATACGGATCGGCCGGGAGGGCGTTGCTATCCCCGGTTCCCCCTACCGTGATCAAGGCCCCAAAATCCGGCGTGCCGTCATCCTGCCCCCCTGCGGAGGAAGACATACGCTGGCCATTGACGTCGACCTGGCTGAACTGGGCGTTTGGCACACGATTATCTTGAAGACCAAATGAAATGCCCAATGACATGTCTACGATCAGGCCGGGATCTGTAGGATCCAGGGGCGAAGAGGAGACAATGTTGAATGAGTCCCCATGAGGATCCAGCGCCCCGAACAAGAGCACGATCGTATTGTCAGTCGTCTGGTTCGGATCGTCAAAGATGACGGCAAGAACTGCGCCATCAGTCTTTGGGGAGTTTG
Organism: Chloroflexota bacterium; assembly: GCA_024276255.1. Taxonomy (GTDB): domain Bacteria; phylum Chloroflexota; class Anaerolineae; order J102; family J102; genus JAADGC01. The sequence continues at coordinate 423 of JAJRXO010000314.1, forward strand.
ACTCTTCTTCAGTAAAAGTGACAGGGCCAGCCGGTGCGTTGTCGATCTTGGTCTTGACCATGGATGTGACATCCTTCCAGTAGTTTACTCCATTTACACCGGTAGCCCCGGTCGACGCCTTTCCATCCCAGGAGACACCGGTGGAAGTATTAACGCCCATAATATCAACGCCGTCCAGCGTTATCCAATTGCCGTATTCCAGGTCCCCGCCGCTGCTCGTTACGCCGAAGAAGTAGGCTTTACGCACCGTCGCGTTAGCGGGTTTGTTTATCGTAATCGTGTATGGACCAAAGCTCTTCCCTCCAACCCCATCGACGGAGAGACTGACATTTCCGGTTGCTGTGTAGAGTGGTTGCAGCCCCCCTGATTGTGCAAAGGCGGCGTTTCGGCCCAATAGCGCTACAGCGACCAACATGCCGACGATGAAGGCGACGCCGGCGATTCTTTTGACCGTCGTTCTGAAGAAAAAGGCGGATATGTTCATAGCTCCTCTCCTATTGAGAGTTATTGGTTGGTTGGAGTTAGTTTAGGACTCCTTCCATTATGCCAGTTTTTTCCTGCGGAATCATCGGCGAAAAAGATGATCTTTTTGTTATTCGGTCTCAAACATTCGGCTGATCTGCCTCATCCAATTGGATGAGATGATCTTGAGCAAGAAGTGCAACGCACCTCTGAAGTTCAGTCGATCATCCCCTCGAGGAATCCTTGCGCCGATAGCCCAGCGCCCCGGCCTTGATGGCCGCCGTGATCTCCATCTCGACGCCATCCTGGTGTACTCCATCGATTATTTCCAGGGCTTGCAACGGATCACACCCGAGTGGTGCTGGCGTGATTTTTGCCTCAGGCTCAGCCACGGCCACAATCATGGCTCAGAGCAACAACCGGAGCGGGCCGTGTTGCTCTGGGCTGTCTATTACAACTTCACGCCCGCCCAGGAGAGACTCGAACGCAAACGACATTACCGCCATCCCGGCCTCAGTCCCCTCGCCGTCGTCGGGTTCCCACATAAGCATATCGCTTATCTGGATGCTCTGGAAGTCTAACCCTCCTCGGTCTCTGCTCCTATTGCCTGCGGGCGCTGGAGCAAGAAACAACGGATGAGGATTACTGGCCCGGCAGGCCCAGGGGATTGCCGTCGGGGCGACCACCTAAGGGTGAACCGGCGAATTGCTTGAGTTCGCCCTTGTGAATGATGCGGGGGCTCTCGTAAGTCTTCTTGCTCTTTTTCATGAATCGATCCTCTTGTTGATTGTAGACAAACGCAGGAGGGAAAGGCTTGCGAATAAAGCCGGGGTCAGGAGGTAAAACGGCGCAAACCGAAGGCGCTGCCAGCCACCACAGCCGCCAACCCAACCAGGCCAAGGACCAGCGGCCAACTTGCCTGACCGTTGCTGGTCGAAAAAGAGGAGAGCGTCACGGCATTGGGCCCAGCAACCTGAAGATCCGCCGGCGTGCCGAAAGACGCTTCGATGGACGCGACTTGTAGAGTGTCATTATGGCACACTGTGACACCCTGCTTGGGTTCGAGCTGGAACATCAGCGTGGCGATGCCGCCCGCTTGGCTTTGCAAATAGGCGACTAACGCGGAGCTGTTGAATACGATCGTTCCGCCAGTCCCCGCTGCGGGCTGAGTCTCAATGGAATTGCCGATGACCGGTTGCGTGTTCCACGTAATGGCGTTCAAGTCGGTGGGATCAGCCGATTCATACAACACTACATCGACATTACTGGGACTGCCAATGGCAAAATTTAGCACGGGCAAAGTCAGGGTAGCCGATGAGAGTTGATTTGGATCCGTAATAGAGGTAAGGTCCCACTCCATATAAATCCGCCTTGAGGGTTGACACATATCGTCGGTAAAACCACTGGCAGTCGAGTCCAGCACCGTGTCACTGCCATAGGAGTTGTCCGGAAGCACTTTAGTGACATAGGTGTCTTTCTGCGGGGGCCCCGAAGCCTGGGCAAAAGCAAAGCTTACTACTGACAGGCTGAACAAGCCAACCACAAGCGCGATAAGAAACAATTGTTTTTTTGACATAATAGCCTCCATATTTGGGAACTGTCTCTGCGTAACATCTCGCAGGAAAAAAGAATGGATGATCCCATTCCTGTGCGCTACACCCTGAGAACGATGCGGCGCACAGGTTTGAAAATAATGGGTTATCGATCAGGCAGGCCCAGGGGATTGCCGTCGGGACGACCACCTAAAGGCGACCCGGCGAATTGCTTGAGCTGGCCTTTGTGGGTGATGCGGGGGCTCTCGTAAGTCTTCTTACTCTTTTTCATGAAATCGATTCCTCTTGTTGATTGTAGACAAACGCAGGGTAACTACTAACGCCACTGACCAGTCCTTCGCTCTGATGATGCTTTTCATCATTCGTAGACGAATATCGACGATAGGACGAAGGTAGACGAAGATAGCATCGTCCATGTTCGTCTGTTTTCGTCAACTTTCGTCAGCGAAATGCGCTTTTTCGCAACTTGAAAGCCAGGAGGGTTAGCAGTTACAACGCAGGAATGAAAGGCTTGCAAATACAGCCGGGGTCAGGAAGTGAAACGGCGCAAGCCGAAGGCGCCGCCAGCCACCACGGCCGCCAACCCAACCAGGCCAAGGACCAGCGGCCAACTTGCCTGACCGTTGCTGGTCGAGAAAGAGGAGAGTGTCACGGCATTGGGCCCAGCAACCTGAAGGTCGGGCGGGGTGCCGAAACCAGCGTCAATGGAGGCCGACGACAGCGTCTCGAATCGGCATACCGTGACGCCAGGTTTGGGTTCAAGCTGGATCATGAATGTGGCTGTGTCGCCCACCTTGCCTTCGAGGTATGTAACGAGCGCGGCGCTGCTGAATGTGATTGTGCCACCGGTTGCCACGGCGGGCTGGGTTTCAATCAAATTGCCAATAATGGGTTGGGCGTTCCAGGTGATGGCGTTCAGGTCTACGGCGTTGGCCGATTCGTACAGCGCCACATTAACGTTATTTACATCGCCGTTATTAAACTGGAGAACATTTATACTCAGAGTGGCCGATGCAAGCTGATTCGGATCGGTAATGGCGGTCAGATCCCATTCCATGTACATCCGCCTTTCAGGATCACACATACTGTCCGTATAGCCGCTGGCTGTGGCAACAAGTTGCGCATCACTACCATACGAGTTATTTGGGAGCGTGATGGTGACATAGGTATCCTTCTGTGGCGGCCCCGAAGCCTGGGCGAAAGCAAAGCTTGCTATTGACAAGCTCAACAAGACGACAACAAATACGATCAGAAACAAGTGTTTTTTTGACATAATATCCTCCTTATCGGGGAACTGTCTCTGCGTAACATCTCCAGTGATATCTTGAAGAAGTGAGAGTTACGAGAAATGACTGACACAGTCATAAGCTCCCTGATTTTGAGAAAAAGCGGTGGGGTTGTATTGTACGTGATGTA
>JAJRXO010000315.1 GCA_024276255.1 Chloroflexota bacterium
CTCATTATGATTTGATTACCAGTAAAGAGGGCAGGAAACAACTGGCTGCTGCAGGAATTCATCCCGAATTATTAAGGGTATCCGTCGGCATGGAGGATGTGAAGACAATTATTGGCATGTTTGAGGAAGTACTGAGATAATATTGCGCAAAAGGGACAGGAGGGACAGGATAATGCCTCCTTCCATGGCCCACGCATCTTGCCAAAAGTCTGGGACACGCTGCTCGTACTGGGTCTGTCCCAGATTGCTGGCGGGCTTTAACCTCGCCGTATCACGGATGCGGTGTGCGCGCGAGAACAGGCGCCCGGCGCACCTGTGATGCGCCGAAGCCCCACAACCGCCCGCCGCACCGCACCCCCGCCGTGGCTGAAACCATCGTTCCTGACAAAACGGCGCCCCCTCAAGGGGGTGTTTCAAAATGGGGGCAAATTGCCCCCTCTCCGTCCCTTCCCCGAAACTCGCTGCGCTCGTTTTCAGGGGAGGGAGATGCTTACTCTGGCAAAATGCGTTGCAGGCCGGGATGGCCTCCCGGAGGGGGGCAAGGCCGGCGACTTCATCGCCTGGTAGTCCCCGACAACTGCCACCTCACATAGCGAGCGACGATCCACTTACCACAATCCTGAGACGCACCCGCTCGTTCAGGATCACTTGAGAATTCAGCCCGGATGTGCTATCATATGGTAGACACAACATACTCCTCCGGTTATTATAATCTTGTCTGGGGAGGAAACAGCAAGCCTTTGATGGGCTGATTGCGTGCCCTGTCGGTGAAACAGGCTTGCTTTTGATTCGTGACTACTTAGGAGAATTAAACATGTCAAGTAATGGAAAACTGCATAGCGCAGAAGATCGACTCGCGCCCAGATACAAAGCATATTCATTGCGAAACTTCAGGCACATCCCGCAGCTTCAAGACCTGCCGCCGGCATATCTGCGGGCGATTGAGGTGGTAGGACAGGTCCTGCCCTTCCGTTCCAATAATTACGTCGTCGATGAATTGATCGACTGGGAGCGGGTACCGGATGATCCCATGTTCCGCCTGACCTTTCCCCAGCCGGGCATGTTGCTGCCCCGACACTACCAACGCATTGAGGATCTGCTGGCCAATAACGCCAGCCCAAAGGAAATAAAGCAGGCGGCCAACGACATTCGCCTGCAGCTCAACCCGCATCCGGCCGGTCAATTGGAACAAAACGTTCCGGTGCTGGATGGAAAGAGATTGATGGGCATCCAGCATAAATACCGGGAGACTGTTCTGTTCTTCCCCAGCCAGGGACAGACCTGCCACGCCTACTGCTCCTTTTGTTTTCGCTGGCCACAATTTGTCGGCATGCCCAGTCTGAGGTTCGCGGGGCAGGAGGCCGGACAGTTGGTAGACTATCTTCATCGGCACCCAGAGGTGACCGACGTGCTGTTCACTGGAGGCGACCCCATGGTGATGCGGGCGCAAAACCTGGCCGCCTACATCGAACCCCTGTTGGCCGCCAAGCTGCCAAACTTACGCAGCATCCGTATCGGCACCAAATCCCTCAGCTACTGGCCTTACCGTTATCTCACAGACCCCGATGCCGAGCAGATCCTGGCCCTGTTCGAGCGCATTCAACAGGCGGGATTGCATCTGGCTGTGATGGCCCATTTCAATCATCCCCGGGAATTGAGCACAGAGGCCGTACGACAAGCCATCCGTCGAATTCGTAACACCGGCGCCCAGATCCGCACCCAATCCCCCTTACTGCGACACATCAACGACGATGCCGATCTCTGGGCAACCATGTGGCAGCAACAGGTGCATCTGGGCCTCATTCCCTACTACATGTTTATAGTACGTGATACCGGTGCCCAACATTATTTTGGCGTGCCCCTGGTGAAAGCCTGGCGCATATTCGGAGATGCCTACAGCCGGGTCAGTGGCTTGGCCCGCACGGTGCGGGGTCCGATCATGTCGGCGCATCCCGGCAAGGTGCAGGTGATTGGTGTAACGCAGGCTGCCGGGCAAAAGGTACTGGTCCTGCGTATGCTGCAAGGCCGCAATGCCAAGTGGGTGCAGCGTCCGTTCTTTGCGGATTATGACACCAAGGCGATGTGGCTGAATGGCCTCAAGCCCGCGTTTCACCGCCGGCGTTTCTTCTTTGAACAAGCGCCCGACCCGGCCCGACGTTACGCTGGCGCCAGTCTGAATTGCTACGAACCAGCAGCTTCGGGGCGGGCATACTGGAGCTGAACGCGACATTGCAGGGCGCGTCCACACGCCGCCGATAGTGAACAATAAAGGAATCTCCGTCTGATTGTGCTGAAGATATAACAACTGTAAGCAAACTTACTTGACATTCCGGTTTATGGAAGGCTTATACTGGTAATAAACAGGGCTGACAGAACATCTAAGTTGTGCCACCGCCAGCCCTGCGAGGAATCATGATTCACATCCAGCACCATTCCGACAATCCCGGTTTCGTCACAGTTATCTTCGAACTGCCTGCTCAGTTGTGGGCGGACAAGGTTTCCCTTGCTGGCGATTTCAATAACTGGAACAAACGCAACCTGCCTTTTCGTCACGACCGGGATGGATGCTGGCGCTTACGTATATTAATGGTCACAGGACATTGTTACCAATTCTGCTACGTTGTGGACGATGCGTGGTTCTGTGAGCCATCAACGGCCAGCACTTCTGCTCTCGTTCCCAACGTGGGACACCGCATCGTTTCCCTGCTCGACACCTCGTTGCCCCAGAAGATGCTGGTGGCCTGAGTACGGTGTACTTCATAATGAACATCGGCAATTGTATACGCCTGTCCATCCCGCAAGACAACGACTTACCTATCGATTGCAAGGATAAGCCTACCCGCAAGGAGCAATCATGACCCAAGAGTTTCTGATTGGAGAGCTTGCTCGCGCCGTCGGCGTTGACGCAAAGACGGTGCGCTTTTATGAGGAATCGGGGGTCTTGCCGCCTCCCAGCCGATTGCCCAACGGATACCGCGTGTATGGCGAAAAGGATTTGTCGCGCCTGCGCTTTGTGCGCGGGGCGCGCAGTCTGGATATCGCGCTTGAGGATATCAAAGAGGTGCTGGCGTTTCGAGATCGTGGCGAGGCCCCATGTCGCCATGTGGTGGAGTTGCTTCACAAAAAGATCGAAGAGGTGGAGCGACGGATAGTTGAGTTGAAGCGACTGCGCGGCGAGTTGCAGTCTCTGTGCGAGGCTGCAAATGAGCTGCCCGCCGACGATATCGAAATGAAAAACTGCGTCTGCCACCTGGTAGAAAATCAGACAAAGCCATGAGTTTATCGCCGCCATTGGAGGAAACAGGATGACAACTTACGACTACGACTTGCTGGTCATCGGCGCCGGCCAGGGCGGTCTGCCCGCCGCGCACATGGCCGCCAATCTCGGCGCCCGCGTGGCCCTGATCGAGCGCGCCGAAGTTGGTGGCACCTGAGTCAACGAAGGCTGTGTGCCAACCAAGGCCTTGATCCGTTCGGCCGAGGTGATGCACCTGGTTGCCCGTGAGGCAGCTCAATTCGGCGTCGAAATCTCGGGGCCCATTCGCTTCAACATGAATGTGGCGGTAGCGCGCAAAGATGCCATTGTCGGTGGCATCGTGAAGAATATCTATCGCAATCTGGAGCGGCGCAGTAAGGCCATCACATTTATGCGTGGTCAGGCCCGTTTTCTGAACGACCACGAAATCGACACTGGCGCCGGTCGGCTTAGCTTCGAGAAAGCCATCATCGCCGCCGGAGCACGGCGCGTCAAGCCCCCTATCGAGGGCCTCGATGACATAGACTACCTGAACAATCGCACCGCCCTTTTCCTCGACGACCTGCCCGCCAGCCTCATCGTCATCGGCGGGGGATATGTCGGCATCGAGTTTGCGCAAATGTTCGCCCGTTTCGGCGCCAAAGTCACATTACTGGGCCGCAATCCGCAGTTGGCCAAGGGCGAAGACCCCGAGTTGACGGCATTGCTGGCCGACTACCTGCGTGAAGAAGGCATCGACGTATACACAGACACGCCCGTGCTCAGCGTACGGGAGGAACGTGGCCAGAAGGTGGTCACAGCGCGGGTGCAAGGGGTCAGTACTGAATTTCGGGCGCAGAGCCTGTTGGTGGCGGCCGGTCGCGTGGGAGCCACCGACGAGCTGGGACTGGACGAAGCAGGCATCATCACGCATGGCCGCGGCTTCGTGCTGGTGGACGAACAGCTACAAACCAGCCAGCCTCACATCTGGGCCATTGGCGATGTCAAGGGCGGCTGGATGTTCACGCACGTGGCCACCTACGATGGCCCCATCGCCGCCCTCAACGCGGTCAAAGGTCTGGGCCGGACAACCGATTATCGCGTTGTTCCCCGCGCCATCTTCAGCAGTCCTACCCTGGCAGCCGTGGGCCTGACGGAGGCCGAGGCGCGCGCCCGAGGATACGAAGTGATCGTGGGCAGCGTGCGCGCAGACGGCGCCCGAGCCAGGGCCATCGGCGACCGCCGCGGGCGCCTGAAAGTGGTGGTGGATGCAGCAAACAGGGAGATCCTGGGCTTTCACATCCTGGCTCCCCACGGCGATGATCTGCTGCACGAAGCAGTGGTCGCCATGCATGGCCACGGCACCATCGAACGTATCAGCAAATCCATTCACATCCACCCCACGCTCAGCGAAATGGTAAAAGCGGCGGCCAAAGCCGCGAAATAGTTCGTTTCGCGCCGCCTTACGCCCGCCTGCTTCCGGTGCGGCCGGATCAGGGCTGCGGCGTAAACGACGTCACCCGCCACATCCAACCGCCATCGATGATCTCGGGGTTGCTGTAGGAGATGATATTCGGAAAGCTGTAGGTAGGTTCGTAATCGACTTCCATGAAGCGGGCATAGATGCTCGTCAACGCGGTGCGTGCCTTGCTGAACAGACCCGGCACCGTATAGTCGTCCGCCGTATATTCCCGCACCTCGCACTTTCCCATCTCGGCCGGGGCGGGTATGCAGCGGGCGCTCGAATCGACGACCTCGCCATCACGCACGGTGATCAGATGATACTGGGCATGCCAGGTGCTGTTCACCACTAACACTTCGATCTGATAGCTATCGATCGGTTGTGCCTGCCAGCGCTTCTCGGCCCGGGCAAGCTCTCTACTGCCGGGCGACAGACGACAGGCAGCCAACAAGCCTGCGATAAGCAGCAGACTGAGGAGAAAGAATGGCTGTTTGTACATCGATCTTCCCGAAATAGGGCTCACAGGGTGAAACAGGCGCTGGAAATAGTGTATCACAGGACAAACGGGGCGAAAAGAACTCCCGCCGTATGACGCCATCAGGAGTGGGGATGAATCGGTACAACCACGGTCACGCTGCTGCCGCGACCCGGCTGTGAATCAAGCAATAACTGGGCGCCGATCAACTCGGCTCGCTCCTGCAATCCCAACAGGCCGAAATGCCCCTGACGGGCAAACTCAGCAGGGTTGTCAGGCACCTCGAAACCCCGACCATTATCGCTGATGGTCATGGTCAGGGAGTTAGGCATAAAATTCACACGGATGTGGGCTTCGCTGGCCCTGGCATGACGTACCACGTTATTGAGCGCCTCCTGTGCCATGCGGTAAAGCGCCAGTTCCACAGTAGGAGGCAGGCGCTGTTCCCGCCCCACCTGTTCGTAGTGCACATGCAGATCAGTACTCTGGCGTATCTCCTGCGCCAACATGGCCAGCGCCGTCGCCAGGCCCAGATCATCAAGATAGATGGGGCGTAAGGCACGTACGAAGCGGCGTAAATCAGAAATGCTTTGAGCGGTCAGGCTCTGTAGCTCCTGCAGGGCAGTTGCCAATTTCGGCTCATGAGCTTCCATCTGCGTGAGCTGGATGCGCTGATTCAATGCGATCAAAGATTGCAGGGTATCGTCGTGCAATTCGCGTGCCAGTCGTTTGCGCTCTTCCTCCTGTCCCACCGTAATGGCGCCAATATACGTGCGCAGATTGCTCTGCGCCACCTTCACCTTGTGAGCAAGATGGACGAGCTCGGCCTGTAGGCGTTGGATTTCACCGATGCCGCCTACCGACTCCTCGATGGGCTCGAAACGGCCCCAGGCCAATTCGGCAGCCTTGTGTTCCAGCGCCTGTAAGGGCCGTACGATCTGCCGGGCTCCGAACCAGAGGGCAATCAGGGCCAGGACCAGGAGGGGCGCCAGTACGAGTGGCCCCACCAGGGTCCTACTCAGGAAGGGACTTGCCACATTCTCCCAGGGCTCGGCCACCACCAACGCCCAATCGGCCGCTGGCACCAGGCTGTATGTGAGCACCAGCTCGCCGTGGTCCGTTTGCACAAAAGAAGCGCCATAATCCCCCCGAAAGGCCTGCTCTGCCCCCTCCCACAGCACCGGGATGGCGTCCGCAGACAGGATGCCGGCACTATAAAGAACGTTTTTCTGTCTATCCACCACGTACACGTTGCTGCCGGAGCTGGCGCCGAAGGCGCTGGTCAGGACCATGTGTGCCAATGCCGCGGGCGAGAATGCGCCCACAGCCACGGGCTGATCGGTCGCACCCGCCGCCGCCAGGATATAAACGTCGCCACTGACCTCATCCACAACGGGAGCGGAAAAAACCGCATCCATGCCGGCAGATGCCACGAGATCGGCTACCACATCATGCAATTGATCCCCTTGCCGGGCCAGCAACGAATCCTGCGGGAAGATCGCCAGTAATTGGCCGTTGCGTTTGTACAAGGCCACCCCGCCATCGAAATCATTCGCCAGTCCAGGCGTCGATTTCAGGATGGCATCGGCCTGTGTGGTGTCGTCCACACGCAGGGCCAGCCCCGTCAGCACCGAAGCCCGATGTCGCAGCAGTTCATTGAGGGCAAAGGCTGAGGTGCGCACAGCCCGCTGATCCCGTTCGCCCACCAGAGAACGCATGGCGTCCTGGTGCAAGGATACGCTGCCAAAAGCCACAGCCAGCAGCAGCAGCGTCAGCGGCAGCACGGTGACGACGAACAATTGTAAACTGAGCCCCCGCCAGCGCGGCCCCTCCGAGGGAATCAAGCGCAGCTTCGGCCGCTTCATCCGCCGCTACTCCAATTCACCCAGTTCAGGAGGTAACCAGCCCTGAGATACCGCCCGCATGACGGCCTCAGTGCGACTGCCGGCCTGCAGCTTGCCGTAGATCTTGGCCAGATGCCCCTGTACCGTACGATCGCTGATCCCCAACTGCACGCCAATGGCCTTATTGGTGAATCCCTTGGCAGCCAGCTTCAACACCTCCAGCTCCCGCTCAGTCAGGCTCTCGACGGGCGTCAGCTGGTTGCGCCCGCCCAGATGCCCCAACACCTTTTGCGTGATCGCCGGGTCCAGCACCGAACGGCCCTCGTACACATCACGCACCGCGGCGATTATCTCTGCCGGCGCCGCCGTCTTGAGCACATAGCCGTTGGCGCCGGCCTGCAACACGGCCAGCACATACGGATCATCATCGTATGCCGTCAGGATCAGGATGCCGATCTCGCGATGCCGCTGGCGGATCCAGCGCGTCACATCGATGCCGGTGGCGTGTGGCATCTGAATGTCCAGCACGGCCACGTCGGGGCGGTAATGCTCGATGAAGACACGCGCCTGCTCGCCGTCATCGGCTTCAGCGACGATCTTGATGTCGCCGGCGCGTTCCAGAAACTGACGGATGCCCGCGCGTACCACGGCATGATCATCTGCCAGGATGACGCGTATCTGTTTTGTTCGGCGATCGTCTTCTACGTCCGACCACCCACTTTTGGAATCCTTCATGATTCGATATCCTGATAGAATGCTGAGTAACTCTGGAGGGTTCTGCGCTAACTGCCGCTCAGCCTGTTGGCTGATAAAATGTTTCGTTAGCTCACGGTTACCTGTCTGAGCAACTGCGTATACCCTCTATTGTACAGGAAAAATGTGCCAACTCGATAATATCACCGTCAGGGCCATTCGTGTAAAAACGAACTGCGGCTCCTGGCTTCATACTGCTCCTGACACGCCAAGGCGCCAGAAGGATTATGCAGCCAGGAACCGCAGTTTGTCCTGGTGTGGGATAGTGATTATTGGGCCGGGAAGAGCCAGGTGACTGGCGATCCCCGGCCGGGATTGTGGTTAGTGGCTATGACCGTGGTGTTCGTGCCCGGCGTGCGAGTCGCCTTTCGACGCATAGGATTCGGGCTCGTTGTCGAACGCCCGTTTGCAGCCGGGGGCGCAGAAGTAATAGGTGGTGCCTTGATAATCGGATTTGTACTCGGCGGTTTCACTGTCCACCATCATGCCACATACGGGATCTTTAACTTGGGCCATGGGAAATACCTCCATGAGAGAGAAATTGGGAAAAAGGAATTAACCGTTACGTCCGGAGAACTCCAGAAACGCAACGAGGTTCGCACGGAATTGGTCTCGCGTCTGTCCTGAAGGGACAGATGCATGCTCCAACAAGGCTTCCAGTTCGGTTTCCAATAGCAGACGGCGAATAGCCCGCAAAGAACCTTCGACGGCGTCCATCTGTAAAAGGATGTCTGCAATGGGCCGGTCATTCGTTACCATGGCAGCAATGCCACGGACATGTCCCTCCACGCAGCGCAGCCGGTTCTGCAAGTCTTGTTGTAATTGAGTGTCCATATCAAACAGGTGGGAAAGCTCCCGGCGCAGTGGGCTCTGCACCGGGAGCATTAAAGTGGTTATGCCGCCACTTCCGCCCGGCGCTGCACCGAGTCCGTTGCAGGCGACGGCGCCTTTGACGAGGCCCGCAGATACGAAGGTCGGATATCTTCTTTGCGCAGGCGATTGGCGTTGGTAACCACGGTGATGGAACTGGTAGCCATGGCGATCTCGGCCAGTACGGGGTGCATCCAGCCGATCACGGCCAGCGGTACCATGGCTACGTTGTAGAAGAATGCCCAGAA
>JAJRXO010000316.1 GCA_024276255.1 Chloroflexota bacterium
ATCGCCCTGGCAGTGCAGCGCCTGCAAACCGGGGAATGGGCAGGGGTGGCAGGCCCGCAGATCGCTGACGCGCCTGCCTGGCCGGGCACCGTGTACGCTGAGGTGCTGAACCATGCGCTGGGCACGGGGGCGCCTGCCTATCGTCGCCGCAATACGCCGCATGCCAGCGAAACGCTGTTTCTGGGTGCTTACGATTGCCGCTGGCTACAACGGGTGGGCGGCTGGGACGAGTATTTTGCAGCGAACGAGGATTTTGAGCTGAACTGGCGTTTGCGCCAGGCAGGCGCTCGCCTGCTTGTCGATCCGGCCATCCGTTGCCGATATCTGGTACGTGATCGCCTGGCTGATCTTGCCCGTCAGTATGCCCGTTATGGCGCCTGGCGCGTGCTGACATGGCGACGGCATCCGCGTAGCCTGCGTTTGCGGCACATGGCGCCGGCCATGCTCAGCCTGGCTCTGGCCGCGGGGGCGCTGGCCGCGCCGTGGACAGGGTGGCCGTTGCTTCTCCTGGGTGGCAGCTATCTGGGGCTGGTGGGGGTGGCGGCGCTGGATATCAGTCGGCGACTGGGATGGGCGGCTTTGCCGCGGGCGCTGGCCGCATTTGTGATCATCCATCTGGCGTGGGGGCTGGGGTTCTGGAGCAATGTGCTGGCATTACGTTGGGCGCGGCGTTAAATCGGGCCTCTCCTGATTTACGAATTTTTTAGAAACGTAGCCCGCTTATTTATGCGTTATTTGGGGAGATTCCCTACAATGAAGAGTACGGGCTGATTTGCTACTTGCCAGCTCACAATCCAGTGAAACAGACCGCAGCAATATCATTCAGTCGCTCACAAGGAGGTGTGCGCAAATCTGACAGTATAATCGGGTATCGCGGTTCCTGACTTTTGTGTTTGCCCTGCGGCAAGCCTGTTTTCCTTTTTCACTCACTCATTTTTCAGGAGGACACTGTCATGTCTCGTAAAGTATTGCTTATCGTGGGTTTACTCGTGATCGTTGCCCTGGCACTCACTGCCTGTGCGACAACGAGCGGCGGGAGTAGTGGCGGCGAAAAAACGGTCACCATTGGATTTACTGCCTCGCAAACAGGCAAATATAATGTCTCGTCCGGCCGTCAGTCCAATGGCTTGCAAATGTGGATGGATGATATCAATGCCGCTGGCGGGATCAAGTTGAGCGACGGCACGGTGCTGAAATTTGCGGCCAAATCGTATGATGATGAATCGAACAAGGACCGTGTGCAGGAGCTCTACACCCGTCTGGCCACAGAAGACAAGGCCGATTTCCTGATCAGCCCCTATTCCAGCGGCCTGACCGCGGCCGCGTCCGTGATCGCCGAGCAGTACGGGAAGGTGATGATTACGACCGGTGCTGCTTCGGATGCCACCTACCAGCAAGGCTACACCCTGGTCTACCAAGCATACACGCCGGCCAGCCGTTATCTCACCAGCTCGGTCGATTTGCTGGCCTCGCTGGATGCCTCGGCCAAGAAAGTCGCCTTTGTGTATGAGAACTCCAAGTTCTCCACCTCGGTGGTTGAGGCTGCCAAGGCGTACGCCGAAAACAAGGGCTACGAGGTCGTTCTCTTCGAAGGCTACGATCCCGACACCAAAGACTTCAACCCCTTCATCAACAAGATCCAGGCCGCAGGGCCGGATGCTATTCTTGGCGGCGGGCACTTCCAGGATGGCAGCACTTTTGCCCGCCAGCTCAGCGAGAAGAATATCAACGTGAAATTCATCTCCCTGCTGGTGGCGCCGCCCGAACCCACCTTTGCCGAGTTGGGTGACGCGGCCGTGGGCGTGGCCGGTCCCAGCCAGTGGGAGCCGTCGGCCAAATACTCTGCCGACGCTGCCAAGGCGGCCGGGATGGATTGGTTGGGCCTGTCATCGACTGAATTCGCCCAGAAGTATCAGGAGAAATTCAACGAAGAACCGTCGTACCATGCCGCCGGTGGCTATGCGGCCGGTTTGCTCCTGCAAAACGCTATCCAGAAAGCCGATAGCATCGAGACGTCCAAGGTGAAAGCGGCGCTCGACGCCACCAATCTCATGACCTTCTTCGGCGCCCTGAAGTTCGACACCTCGGCCGACAGACACGGCCTGCAGGTGGGGCACAGCATGATCGTGGTGCAATGGCAGCGCGATAGTTCCGGCAACCTGGTGAAGCAGGTGGTGTGGCCCAGCTCTGGCGCCACTGCTGATCCCCTGTATCCCATTCGCTAAGATCCGCTGCGGGGAGCGTGCCGGGTGCATGTCCGGGCGCTCCCCGCTCTTTGCACTCCTTACGGAGCATCCCTATGGCCAATGTTTTACTCGCATCGGTGATCGATGGCCTGCTCATCGGCTTTGTTTACGGCATCGCAGCGATGGGGCTTACGCTTATCTTTGGCGTCATGGATGTCGTCAATCTGGCACACGGGCCCATTATCGCCCTGGGTATGTTTGGTGTCTATCTCCTGTTTTCGCTGCTGGGGATCAATCCCTTTATCGCCCTTATTCTGGTAGCGATACTGGGCCTGCTCTTCGGGCTGCTGATGTATATGGTGGCTGTGCATCGGGTAATCGAGGCCCCGCCCCTTTCCAGCCTGTTGTCAACTTTTTCTGTGAACATGATGATCATCGGCATCGGCACTTCGCTCTTCACCACCTCGTCGTATAATGTGGAATACAGCCTGGGTACAGTGAATGTCGGGTCGATCACGGTGACAGGCACACGGCTTTCCGCCTCGTTGATCGCCGTTTTGGTAACGGCCCTGCTGTATTGGTTTTTGTATCGCACCCGACCGGGAAAATACATCCGGGCTGTGGCGAATAACCGCACCTCAGCCGAGCTCATGGGCATCCCCTCGACCCGCGTACTGGCCCTGAGCTTTGGCATCGGTACGATGCTTGCTGCTATTGCCGGCGCCCTGATTGCCACCATCTTTCCCATCAACATCCTGGCCGGTGGCTCTTATGAGCTGAAGAGCTTTGTGATCGTGGTCATGGGGGGGCTGGGGAATCCGCTGGGGGCGTTGATCGGCGGATTGATTCTGGGGCTCATCGAGGGCGTCGTGCCAGTGTTCATCAAAACCACATGGGTGCCTGTGCTGGAATTCCTGCTCTTCATCATCATCCTGTTGGTGCGACCTCAAGGTATTTTAGGAACAAAAGAATGAAGCTTACACGTTACCCTGGTCTCATCCTTTCCCTGGCTCTGGTATTGCTACTGGCTCTGTATCCGGCCATCACGGGCAGCGCCAGCGCCCGCGAGACCGTGTTTACCATCCTGATGTCAATCGCCCTGGCTTCCAGCCTGAACATCCTTTTGGGCTATACCGGCTATGTCAGTTTCGGGCACATTGTCTTTTTCGGTATCGGCGGTTATGTGGGTTTTTATGTGCTGACCGTGCTGGGTCTGCACCTGTTCATCGCCGTGTTGGCCGGAGGGCTGGCCGCGGGCCTGCTGGCCCTGTTGTTGGGGAAGTCTATCCTGCGGCTGCGGGGAGCGTATTTTGCCCTGGCCACCATCGGAGTCAACGAAGCCCTGCGTGCTTTCGTCAACAACTTTCAGCCTTTTGGCGGCCCTGTGGGCATGGACATGAAATTTGCCATCTACAGCGAGTACGGGGGGGCCATGAGGGCACTGTGGATCGTCTATGGGGGATTGATTCTGATTACCGTCCTGGTTATCGCCACCAGCTATGCGGTCAAGAATTCCAAGTTTGGCCTGGGGCTGATGGCAATCCGCGAGGACGAGGACGCCGCCGAAGTCATGGGGGTGGTGGCGCCCAACGCCAAAACCTGGGCCTATGTGCTCTCCGCTATCTTTCCCGGACTGATCGGTGTACTGTTCTTCTTCAAGAACGGCAACATTGAACCCGGCGACGCCTTCCGCCTGCATCTTTCCATCGAGCTCATCGTCATGGTGATGCTGGGGGGACAGGGCACTGTGTTGGGACCGATTTTTGGTGGAGCAGCATATCAGCAATTGCGCAAGACCCTGCTCACCAGCCCGATTTTTAAGAACATCCAGCTTGCCGTGGCCGGCTTTCTGCTGTTGGTCATTGTTCTCTTCATTCCCTCAGGGGCAGTCGGCTGGCTTCGTTCACGCTTTGTCAACCTGCGGAGGGTGCTGGAATGATATTACAAGTGCAGAACCTGACCAAGCGCTTCGGCGGGCTCACGGCCGTGAAGAACGTCAGCTTCGACGTGCCTGAAGGCCAGATCCTGGGGTTGATCGGCCCCAATGGCGCTGGCAAAACCACTCTTTTTAATTGCATCAATGGTGTGTATGCCCCGACCGAGGGCAAGATCATCTTTCGGGGTGAGGAGATCACCGGCCTGCCAACGTACCGGGCTGCTCATCTGGG
>JAJRXO010000317.1 GCA_024276255.1 Chloroflexota bacterium
CCCACCAGGCTCCAGCCGACCACAAAGGCCACTGTGGCTGCCAGCAGGAACAGCGCGCCCACACCCTGGGCGAAGAGATGTTGTTGCGGCGAATCGGGCCGGGGGTCGGGGCGTAGCAGGCCGGCGGGGATGAGCAACTGGCGGTAGATCAGCTTGAACAGGCTGGCCGGTGGCCACAGGGTGCCCACCAGCAGTACCAGCGCCACAAATGCCACCAGGACCGGCAGGTTGAGCAAGAAAGCTATGATGTTGAGGCTGATGATGGCCAGCTGATTGAAGCGAAGTGCGCTGTGATCAACGACGGTCTGAGTCATGATTCGTCCTCCTGGGTGCTGAAGATGCCTCGGCTGACGTATTTTGTGCCGTTATCGGGCAATACGGTGACTACCACGCCCTCGTTGAGGCGACGGGCCACCTGCAGGGCGCCGTACACGGCCGCGCCGGCGCTGAAGCCCACGAAAAGGCCCTCTTCGCGCAGCAGACGCCGCACCATTTCCAGCGCCTGTTCGCTGTTTACCAGCACGGAGTCATTCTTTTGATTCGGATCATAGATCTTGGGCACGATGGAGGTGGGCATGTGCTTCATGCCTTCGATACGCTGATTTTCATCACGGGGTTCGATTGTGATGAATTCGATGTCGGGATTGAACTCCCGCAACCGACGACTGACGCCCATGAAGGTGCCGCTGGTACCGACCACAGCTGCAAAATGCGTGATGCGGCCCTGCGTCTGCTGCCAGATCTCCGGGCCGGTGGTGTAGTAGTGGGCCAGCCAGTTGTCGGGATTGTCGTATTGATTGGGGTAGAAGTAGCGGTCGGGCTGCGCGGCCACGATCTTCCTGACCAGGCGGATGGCGCCATCGGGGCCCTCGTCGCCGGGGCTGAGGACGACCTCGGCTCCATAGGCACGGGCCAGTTGTTTACGTTCTTCGGTGGCGTTTTCCGGCATGACCAGAATCACTTTGTAGCCCTTGGCAGCGCCTACCAGGGCGTAGCCGATGCCGGTATTGCCGCTGGTGGCATCGATAATGGCCTTGCCGGGGCGCAGCTCGCCGCGGCGTTCGGCCTGTTCGATCATGCGCAGGGCCGGTCGATCTTTGACGGAGCCGCCGGGATTAAACCATTCGGCCTTGACATAAACTTCCACGCCGGGCGCCAGATCGGCTGTCACCTTTTTCAGCCGCAGGAGTGGTGTATTGCCAATCTGCTGCAGGATGGGTGGCCGTGCGGCCTGGCGCCAGCGGGTCACATCGGGGATGTGGAATTGCTTTGGGAGTGCCATATCATTCAACCTTAATTGGGGTGCGGTCGGGATTGAGTAAAACGGGGTGCGTGTCGGAAATAAAAAACTCACCGACAGGCGGTGAGTTGATCTGGTAACGTGTGTCACGCTACTTGGATGATATGTAGCATGGACAACTTACACTGTGGCTATACAATTGCAAAAAAGATTACGACTCACCGCCAGAACTGATGTTAGCGGGGTAGCTGTGACACGCAACAGGCTACGCCCGCGCCATACAGGAGCAGGTAAAACAGCGGAATGGAGTCGTAAAGAAAATCATAACGTGCTCATTATACAGCGTATTGGCTTTGCCGTCAAGAGTGCGATGACTGAGTGACTGGGGGCGCGATCCAAAAAAGTGGCAGATTTGGTTCCTCAAAGTGTTCGGCCTAGACCAGCTCCGTGTTATCGCGGCCCAACTCCGCCGGGGGATGATGTCCCCCGGCTTCTCAACAGCGCCCCATGAATGGGGCTTTACCCCTCGCCACCACGAACAAGCCGGGTTTACCCGGCGCCGTTTTGTAGCCCTGCGATTCATCGCAGGGCATTCCCCGGCAAATGCCGCCTCACATGGCGGATGGCGATGCACCTGCCACAATTCGGGACACACCCTGCCCACATTCGCCAGATCGTGCGATGTTGTCGCTCTTCCCGAACCGCCGCCGCACAAGCGCAACTTCCGACTGCCACTTCGATGCTGTCCTTGGCGCCATGATGAACCAAGAAACCCATGCCTTCAATTCCGCTCACGCTCAAATCTGAATTTCAACCACACAAGATACACTACCCGCTCCTGTTTTCACGCCCGGTTCGCCGCCCGCGGCAAATCCTCCCGGGTGGAGCTGGTGTGTAAGTGGGCGACAGAGTCGGTCATGATCGAAAAAGTGCGTTGAGTGGAATAATCTTGCGCGATTTTCGGGCCTTAACGTCCGGTTTTTCGGGGGTTATGTGAAAAGATGGAGATAGTTTTGGCTGGATAATGCCTCTTATCCAATCAGAGTGGATCGCCATCTTCCTTGACGTTGGCACCCACTTTGCCAAAAAAGCGCATTGACGGCATACTTTAAGGGAATGATTTGAATGGCCGTTTATGTTCTCGCCACTGAAACCATTGATTTGCAAAACGCTTTACGTTAGAATCGGTGCTATGCAGGATGAAAACATGCCTTTCCGTGATCTACTTGAACGGGGGCACGCGTTTTGGTTCCCGAAAAATGCACCAAAAAGTTTGGGTTTCTATGTTCACAAGACGTTGTCATCCCGCCAATTGCTCTATCGATGTTCCGATCGCATGAGGTGTATATCCAATGGATGTTCTTTCTCTTTGCCAGCAACTCTTTAATGGCTGCGCTACACCATCAGCGAACCCGCCCGCCGCGAAATCCTCTCCCGCCTGCCAGAGCTCAACCGCCAGCGCTATACAGAGGAGGCTACAATGGGGTTGCACGAGGCAAAGAAGAAAAGTGGCGGCAAGCGAAAAAACAGCCGAAAAAACCCCTACCGCACCCGCTTCGATCCCCCGCCCGCGCATCCGTCCGTGGCTCACATAACCCCACCGCCCGAGTGGTTGGGGCTGATGGCGGGCGAATGGTGAATGGCGAATGGTTGAGCAGCACCATTCGCCACTCGCTCCATCTTCACGCCATCCGCCACATACCCGGAGAATTTTCTATGAGTGCATCACCCACCAGAAAATACAGCAGCTTGTGGCCTCTGCCCGGCGGCAACCGCCGCTATCTGGATACCGTCGATCGCATGTTGAAGTGGATCGCCTTTCAGGAAAAAGTGACTCGCGATGATCTGGTGCAATGGTTTCACGAAACTTACAATGTGAGCGTGAACTCCATTCCAGGCTATATCAACGTAGTTACAATATTGGGCGTTATCGAGATCCGAGGCGGCAGGGTTCACCTGACTGCCTTTGGCAAAAAGGTGCTACAAGCGGAAGAACGAGAGAAAACCCACCGGGTGACCCAGCAATTCATGCACCGCTTTATTGGTTTTCCAGAGGTCTTGGCTTTTTATGCACAGGTCGGCGGGCCCGTTCACCTTACCCAAATGGTCGAGGGATTAAAACCTCAATTTCCGCAATGGACTTCTGAATCCCAATACGAATATCGAGCCTTGTGGCTACTTTCCCTGGGATGCCTGCGACAGGTCAAAGGGCGCGAATATGAGTTCACCGAGTTCGGGCGTCAGATGCTTGATGAACTCCGGAAGGGGGGCGAGAAAATCATTCCGCCTCCGCCTCCTCCGCCCCCGCCTCCACCCCCAACAAAATCGGAGGTTGAGGAGCTCATTCATGAACTGGAAGAAGCTGCCACTGATAGCGCCCATTCCCAACGCCTGGAGACGGCAGTTGCCAGAGCGTTCCAGTTTTTGGGGTTTTCAGTCGATCAGTGGGGCGAGACCGGCGAAACAGACGTCTTCTTACAAGCCCATGTGGGAGATCGGGCCTATCGAGTCGTGGTGGATGCCAAATCGCGGCGCACTGGCAAGCTGCAAGACCTGCCCATTACGGCTTTGACGGAACATCGGGAAAAGAATGAGGCGGATTACGTTGTGGTCGTTGCGGGCGGCTTCGCGGGAGGGAGGGTCCTGCGGGCTTCGGAGAACAACGGCATCGTATTGCTCAGTGTACCGATCCTGGCCAAATGGCTACGACTGCATGACCAAACGCCCCTGAACCTGGACATCTATCGAGCCATGTTTACTCATCCGGGTGAAGTGAAGGACATCCCGACCGCCATCGTCGCTGCCGTGGAAGAGCGCCGCGCATGGGCCAATCTGGTGGTCGATCTGTTCGCCTTGATCGAAGAAACCTACGAGCATGGCCTCAATCAACCCCTCACCTCCGAACAGATTTTCACCATGCTGTTCACGCGACTGCGCGGCGTGCGCTACTCCCGGGCTCAAATTGCCGCTATCATCGATTTCCTCACCCATCCTGCTCTCCGCGCCATGATCGGCGGCCAGGAGACGGGCGTCACCCTGGCCATGTCTCAGCCCACCCTGGTGCGCGTCTTACGCACCTTTGCCGATCTCATCGAATCCACCGAATCTGAAACCGATGAATGAATCCAGCCTCTCGGCGATCCCCTCTCTACTCGCCATTCGCCCCTCACCATTCGTTCTCTTACCCATCATGACATCTCCCGAAATAGCTTTACCCCAACCGTTTGACCCTCACTGGACCGAGATCGCGTTCGCCACCAGCCGCGGGCGGGATGCGTTGGGCATTGAGACCCTGAGCGAATCCTTACTAGCGGACATGTTGCCGGGCATCAACAACCAGACCCTGCGCGCTCGCTATTATTCCTTTTGGGCCTGGGCCTTGCGCGACTTCATCAAGGACAAGAACGCCCGGCACACGCAACAAGGCTTCTATGAGTGGATGCGGTCAAGAGAGGATATGCTCATCTTCGCATACCTTTCTCATGGCTGCGCCGGTGGGGCTGCAGGCACGTGTAGAGGGCGAGAAATCTGGCAAAATGGCAAACGAGATGTATATCCCCTGACCTGGCGATCCATGAAATCGACCAGAGGCGGGGCGTACGCGCTCTATTATCGCGGGCCGCTGGCAGAAATGAACATCATCCTGCCCGAGGGCGAGGATCGACGCCACGATGCTTTGGCCAAACCTATGGGCGTGGAGCTGGCTGACGCTTATGCCGAAGCTGTGGCAGGTACGCTTTATGTTCGAAAATATCTGCAAGCCACCCAGGTCACTCGCGAGATCATCGAGGATTTTACTGAAAACGGCTGTTTTTGTCAGGTTAGCCGCCATGAACGGGAACGCAAGGCTCTCATTCATGTCTTTTTCCGGTTCGATACGCCCGACGCCAACGCGGTTCGTCGCCTCGCCTCCCTCAGCCTGTTCCTGGACATCATCCATCAATCCCAGGGCCAGCCTCTTGCCCAGGATGAGTTTCGCGACGTGTTTTACTTCTGGAGCTACAGCGCCAGTCATCCCTACCGCCCTGAGGGCAATTTACTGGAGGCCGCACAACGATGGCGCATCTTCCAATTACGGCAGTGGTTCGTGCTGGCCATTGAAGCGCCCTGGGCTTACTTCCTGCGTCGCATTGAGATCGAGCCCATGACTGAAGAGGACTTCCTTGCCGAATTGCTGGATTGGCCTGACCTCGACGCCCTGGCCGGGGTTCTTAATTTCACCCTGCCCGACGCGAACGTCCACACCCTTACCGTGGCTGATTTCTATGCAGCCATTCGGGACGCGATACCCGCCGCGAGCCAGGAAACCGGGCCTCTCAACTTCGCCAATGACCTCAACGAACGCCACCTGGGAAATATCCTCCGCCATAAAAAAAACTATTATGATCCGCAAATCATGCTGGGGTATGCTCTGGTGATGCTAGTATTAACCTACTGGCGGGCTCAGAGCTGGGTCGATCAACCTGGCTGGGAGTTCCTCACGGATAAATACGCTTTGGGGCGCATGCCCATGGAAAGCTATATGCGACATGTGGATCGGGCCATAGATGAGCAATGGAGCATCGCCCGCTGGGTTCAATGGCTGTACCAGCGCTATTTGTGGCAGCAGCATCGTCGGGTGGTCTTGCAAAAACTGGCTAACAGCGGCAAGGACACATCGAGGTTCGAATATCTCGATCTCCCCGAGCATGGTGATTTCCGGCTCGCGCGCATGCGGGCCATTGCCCCAGACCAGCCCAAAATGAATGCTCCACGTTTTCCCAGCGCCCTCTCCATTTTCACTGATCTGGTCCTCATCGAACCCCTTTCTAACCGCGGTTATCGTCTCCTGGCCGAAGCCGAGTCCCTCTTGGATCAATTCAAACGCTACCAGGTCCCAGCCATCTCACGCGAGTTGTTTGATGAAACTGCTTCCGACTCTGAAGGCTTTCCCAGCGGATAACGCGTTCTTCCTGACCTACAACCTGGACCTGCTCTTTTTCGAGTACATGGTCTTCGATCCCATGTATCTGGCTGGGTGTCGCAACTCAGTGGTGATCGCTGACCCGCAAGGGTATGCTGCAGCCTTGCCCGACATGCCAGAAGTGCGTTATGCAGGACAACGGTATGTCATCACGTCGGGGCGCACGTCACCTGGGGGTGCGTTTCATCCCAAACTGGCGCTTCTCACCTCCGAAGACCGGGGGGCCTTGTTTCTTGCCAGCGCCAACCTGACCCGCTCAGGCTATGCCTTCAATTGGGAAGTTGTGACGCGATTTCACTACAACCACAAGCGCCCTGATCCCATCGGCCTGTGGGCATGCCAATGGGGATATCGTGTTTTACAAGCGATCGTCCATGCCGGTAAAGATGATTTAGTCAAGAAGCGGCTGGATCGCCTCTGGCAGACCACGCCCTGGTTTCGCCAGGAGGAGCCCGTCATCCATGATGATGCGGGGCTGTGGCTGTTACACAACCTGAAAGAACCTTTGCTGACCCAGCTCTATACTCGTTATCAAGCATTGGATGCCATCGGAGTCATCGAAGCTGTCATCGTCAGCCCTTATTTTGATACTTCCCTGGCCGCGCTGGAAGCGATAGATCGGCGCTTCCAGCCTCGCACATGGCGCATTTTCACCCAACATCCTACCGAAAATCTTGGCAAGAACGCCTTTGAACGTGTTTTCGGCAGTGGGTTAGACCGGGTGCAATTGGCTGATCTACACATCGAACAGGAACGGTGGCTTCATGCGAAGGCAATCCTGTTGCGCACGGAATCAGGCGTGTGGCTGATGACCGGCAGCGCCAATGCTACCGCGCCCGCTTTGCTGCAATCTGCACATCGCGGCAACACTGAAATCGTTGCCTTGCGGTTTCAACGTGATCCAGGGTATTTCGACGAGTGGTTGCATCAATTGACGCAACATGCCCAACCTGTCTCGTTGAATGCGCTAACCACACAGGAGGAGCCACGTGAGGAAGCGCTTTCCTCATCATCCAAAGGCCCTCATATCCTCAGCGCCTATCTTGATGATGCGGGACAGCTTTGCATTGTCCTCTCGGAGTCTCCCGCCAGGCCGGATGCATGGACTGTCCACCTGCTTCAGGATGAAGGCCAAATGCCTGTGTCGGGTCCATGGCGTGCCAGGTCTGATGCGATCTACTGCGTACCGTTTGATGACTCTTTCGACATCGACGCCACTCGGCCTACTCTGGTCGCATTTGTTCCCGCCCCCGAATCGTCACCCTCTAAGGCGATTTTGCACAATTATCAGGCCTTGGCCTCGTACAGCCAGCCCGTCCGCAGGAAGGATCGCACGAGAATTCCTCCGGGACTGGCACCAATCAATGTTGAGGAAAGCATCCGCATCATGGAGATGCTTTATGAGCTTTTGGCTATGAATGCCGAGGCCTTGAAAAAGCATCGCGGGCCTGTGGCAGCCCGTACCCGCCAGCAGGAAGTGACTCTGGAGCTGGAAGATGATTACAACCCCGAGGACTTTTTGTCGAAGAGGTCATTCGCATCCCGGTTTCGGAAAGTGGTTCCACCCTCTACAGGGACTATTTTACCCGGTTAACCTATGAAGAAATCTTGAAGGCATTGCGGGCAGCTTTTGCCCCTTTGCAGTCAGAAGAAAAGACTCCCTCATCTTCTACAATTGTCGAATCTGCCACGATTGTTGAGCCGCCAGACTGGGACGAGGCCACTGATTTCACATCCGATGAAGAACGCCAGGAGAGAGCCCGGGCCCGGCTGCGTTCGGGCCTGCAGCGGATGATTCGCGAGTTTCGAGAAATCCGCGAAGGCGCTTCTTATCTGGAAGAAGTTCCGCCCGCTTATCTGGCGGAGCTCTTCTTCATCCTCCTCTCTTATCTCGCAATTGTCTGGAAAGATCATTTTATTGAGGATGACTTCTTTTCCGAAAGCGCCACGGCATTGCTGTCAGGCTTCTGGGGGGAGCTGACTGAACCGGGCGCGTGGACGCTTATCCGAAATAACTTGATCGAGGAAGATCAGCAGGCACTTTTACGGAAGTGGGATCTTTGTCAGCGGACCTGGTTCATCGCCTTTCTGCTGGCGCGTCTTTGGAAAGAAGACCGCACTAAAATTGACGATCTGGCTGCCTGGTTGCGTTATTTCTGCAGCTTGGACGGCCAACCCGATATCCTGAGGGAATTCTCTGCAGATGAATGGGAAAAGCAGTGGCAATCCAGCGTTCCTGGCGCTTGGGAGCGTTTGTCTGCTGAAAAGGTTATTGCTGAACTGAATGCGATCTTACCCCGATACAACGAAAAAACGCTTATTGCCGAGTTGAAAGCCTGGCCCAACACCCGCGTCGAAAAGAAATTTGTGAATATCAGCAATATTTCGCGTGTCCCTGCACTGGAGATTCATTTGCCATTTACCTCTCAGGAAGACGGAGAACGCTGTCTCGACGCCTTTCTCACGTTCTTGAGATGGCCCCACCAAAAAAACGCAGCATGGATGATTTGCTATAACGTCAATCCTGCGTCCCATCCCGAAGCCATTGCCTCTCTCCGTTTCTTATACCGTGATGATCTTCGAGAGTTTTTCGTTGCAAAAAAAGCTTCAGATTTCGACGATCCTTATATCATTTATGAATTATCGCCCACGACTCCCACTGAACTGATCGAGCTCCGGGCAAATGGCGAACTTCGCCTGCCCCCTCTATTTTCGACAACCTAAACTGATACACCCCCGTCCACATTCAACGGCACTGCTTCCACACTCACCACCCGCCAGGCGCGGCTGCGGGGAGAGAGGGAGGGCTTGTGCAGCACATACAACGCCATGGCCGGTGCTGGCATGGCCTTTTGCAGGCAGCGGGGTAGGTCCTGATCTCGGGCTAAATGGACGCTCCACAGCCCCGGTCGCGTCTGGCGGAACGGCAATAGGTCGCGCAGTGGCCCCAGATCGTCACCACAGGGCTGCGGCCGCAAATAAAAGGCTCTCAGCTGGGGCCGACTGACTTCCTGTAATGAGCAGATAAGGTAGGCGCTGTCCGGATAGGTGGCGCGCCAGGCGTCGACGGCCGAGGGATATGCCGGGCCGGCGGGATGACTGTGATAGATGGCGATGAGTCGATCGCCCAGTATCTCCCAGTCAAAGGCTACCAACAGGTCTTCGGCCGCGATCTCATAATCGTGCCGGGGATCCGCGGCCACGTTGCGGGTGGGATGCCAGTCCTTCACCACCTCACCACGGCCCCGAAGCAGGCCGCAGACTTCATCGGGGGCACCCGCACGGGCATGGGTGATGATGCGATCGGTAATCGAGCGAGGAAGGTACATGGAAATGAGGTGAGCAGGCTTCCATCGGACGCAACAGGCGGGGCGTCAGCTGACCAAAAACGGGTTGCTGCGCCGCTCGTGGCCGATGGTGCTGGCCGGCCCATGGCCGGGATAAATGGTGTAGTCGTCGGGCAGGGTGAGGAGCTGAGAACGAATGGATTGCAGCAATTGTTCGTAATTGCCGCCGGGCAGGTCGGTGCGGCCGATGCTGCCCGCAAACAGAGCATCGCCGGTCCAGACCCGTTGCCCTGCGTGATCGATGAATGCTACGGAACCGGGCGAATGACCGGGCACATGGCGGATTTCCAACACGCTCTCGCCCAGATGCAGGGGCTCCTGTGGGTCGAGGAAGGCGTCGATCTCCGGCGGCGGACCCCATTGTCGGCCCAGCCAGGCTGCGATCATATCCGGGGCCGCGGTCAATACCGGCGCCTCCGCCTCATGCAGATAGAATGGCGCCGTCGTGGCGGCCTTGATTTCGGGGATGGCCATTACATGGTCGAGATGGGCGTGCGTGTTGATGATGCCCTGCAAGCGGGCACGGCTACGCTTTAGCAGGTCCAGAATGGCAGGTGGATCGTCGCCCGGATCGATGAGCAGGGCTTGCTGCGTGGCCTCATCGACCAGCAGAAAGCAGTTGACCTGAAAGGAACCTACAATGAGTTGATGAATTTGCAGCATGATTAGTATCGCAGTGCGGGTTTGAGAGAGATGGGATCGCCTTCGGGCTGGCCATCGCCGGTGAGCACTTGCAGGCTGAGCCGGTGCAGGCCATTGGTGGCCAACTCAGGGGGCAAAGAAACGCTGTGTTCGCCACGCCAGGGCAGGCCGGGCAGCCAACGGCTGCTGGGATAGCCGGGCCCCACCAGGGGCAGGCGCGCCAGCACACGTTCATCCAGGCGGATTTCCACCGTGTAATCCTGCTGCAACGACGTTTCGGCCTGCCAGAATAGGGTAAGATGGAGGGCATCGCCGGGATTGAGCGGGGTGTCGGGAGCATGACCG
>JAJRXO010000318.1 GCA_024276255.1 Chloroflexota bacterium
CCAGGGATTGCCGGATGAACGCTCGTCGGAACCCACAACCAATACGTTGAGGGTATTGGTGTAGATGTCGGGCACAATGCCAGTAGCGACCGGTGCCGGCGTGACAGAGCGAACAGGGGTGGCCGGAGCAGGAGAAGAGGTGGGCGTAGGCAGAACCGTGGGTGTTTCGCTTTCTGCGGGGAGCGAGCCTTCATCCGAGTCACTCGCAATCACGGTGGGACGAATCAGAGCAGAAGCAGGCACCTTGATGCGAATCGGCGTGCGCCGGGGCGTTGTGGGGGGACTGGGTGTGGGGGCCGGCTCCACGCTGGGAGTGGGTGTGGGGAATGAGTTGGTCTGTGCTACCAGGGGAACGGCGGTCGGCGTGGAGGTGGGGAGGATGGCCGGTCCGCGGGCTGGGGTCACGCTGAGTTCGGGAGTAAAAAACTGATCGACTGGTAGAGAGCAGGCGGACAGCCAGAGGATGAGCGCCAGAATGGGGGAGATTCGTAACAGATAGCGCATGGTGACCTGGGGGGAATGAGCGGGCGAGTATCAGGGGGAACGAGAGGTGCCAAGACTTTGCAGGATGGCAGGTGTTATGCCGGTGAGATCGTGCACAGTGCGGAAATATGGCGTGGCAGGACCCTGCACAATGAGGGGGACGGGATTGTAGGTATGCCCTTTGGTGTTGGGGTCTTCGAGATTTCCATGATCAGAAGTGATGAGCAGTGTAGCCCGAACGGGCAGGGCGGCCAGCAAGCCGGCCAGCATGCGGTCGATGCGTTGCAAAACCTCATGAGGTGGCCAGGGAATTCTACGATGACCGACGAGATCAGGCAAGAAGGTCTCGTACAGAACGAGGTCGTGCTCAGCGCTCAGGCGGGCCAGTCGTTCGCCGGCCTGCTCGGGTGTTACATAGGGCAATTGCGGAGCGTAGGTGTCGCGGGCAATCTCGTGGGTGATGTCCCAATAAACGGCCTCGCCGCGGCTCAAGTCGGCAAAGTCGCGCAATGGCAAGTCAGCGGCCATAGCAGCCAGGGTGGTGGCCGAATGGCGATTTCGTTTGCTGATCTTGCTCTGCCAGTAGTGCTCGCTATAGGCGTTGGCAAAGGTCACGCGATACCCAGCAGCACGGGCCTGCTTGAGAAAGCTGTGATGAGCAATGGTCTCGCGCAGGGCATGAGTGGGAAAGGCGCTGATGTGCATGCCTTCGAGGGCGGAACCATTGACACCGGTGAAGAGGGTGGTCTGGCCGGTGGCGCTTTGGGGCAAACCATCTATGCCCAAGCGGGCATCGATGGGCCGGGCAATGTGCTGCGGTAGCTGGCAGCCGCCTTCGTTTTCCAGCCAGGGGCCGCCGTAAAGCTGTTCGAGAACAGGGAAGTGATGATTGGCAAATGGATTTTGCGAAGTGGCATGGCCAATGCCAATGCCGTCGAGAAAGATGAATAGAAGCATTATCAGGTATTCGCAGGCGAGGCTGCGAGAGAACCATCATACCTTGGGCGCTGCCTACGACACAAGTCACCGGCAGCCCGCAGGGAGCAGAACCGGGCGTTATGCGGCCTTGCGCATGGAAGACCGCTCAATCGGCCCGCGTGCCGGGGGTGAAGCGCCGGACGTTTTTGAAGGGTTTGACCTGTTCGGCAACGGCGTCTTTGAGCAAATTGCCTGATACATGCATGAGGGTGTCGTTGAAGTCACTGTCAATACCCATGCTGGCCAGGCAGGGAAAATGGTGATGCAGCAAACCGGCCTGGCTTTCAGCGTCGTCGGCAGAAACACCGCGTAGATGTTCGGCAACGTAGCTGGCGCAGCCGCACACACAGTCGCGCTGCACCAGGACCTGCGTCAGGCAACGGCTCTGTGCATCCACTGAGATGTGAAATTGCGGCTGGCCCCAGCGCCGGGCGAACGCGGCGATGAGTTCATTATCATAGGTGATGCGGCGACCTCGTGCCTGCAAGTAGTCACGCTCGGTCAGGGAGCACAGGGGCTTGGGGGTTACGCAGGCCACGCCCATCTCGCCCAGCCAGCCATGCAACTGACGTGCCAGCCCTCGCGGCAACCATGCCTCATTATCGATGGCGGCGATCACGGCGCGGGCGCCACACAGGGCCGCGATGTCGGGCAGCAGCTCGGCCACCCCGCGATGCTCGGTCACTGCAAGGATCAGATCTGCGGCCGGTAGTGTCTGGGGCAGATAATCTTCAGGATAATCGATGACAGGGGGCAGGATGGTAGGGGGGCGCCATTCGTGCAGGACCCAATCCGCGGGCATGGTACTGCGTATGTTTTGCAGGTGGCGATCGCCATAATCGCCGTGACTGAGGCCAAGAATGCGCATAAGGGAAACCTGTCACTGAGTGAAAAGCGAGTGAGCAGCGAAGATTACAGTAGCTTCTGCCGGGGATGGGTGATGGCATACTGGATATAAACGGCGACCACAAACAGGGAGAGGGCCGTGAATTGATGGCGCAGGACGATCAACGAGTCCACTGCTCATCATGTACCAGCCCGGCGCCCCCTGCAACGCAAAACCAAAGCCGATGAGTACACTTACCACGTATAACCAGAGGGTAAGCGTGCTGTTGGGGGCAGTGGGCATAGATCTTCTCCCGGATATGAGTTGCTGATCAACTGTGCTACAAATTGTAACCCAGACCGTCGATGACGACAAAGCAGGACAGACCCATAATCCGATCAAAAAAGGCGTCCTGCATCGGGACGCCTTTTTTCACAATTGATTTCAGGTTCTACGAACCGGCAGCAGCACGCTGGAAGGAGTTGACAATGCCCTGTAGATCATCCGGCAGGGGCGGCACCAGGTCCAGCGACCAGTTGCGCTGAATATCAGCAGCGTCCTTCTGGGCCTGTAGCCAGTCATCGAAGGCCTGCTGGCGACGGCTCTGCAATTCATTATCATCCACTGGATGCTGCGGGTCTTTCTCTTCCACCAGGATAAGGTAGACGCCGCGATCGGTCTGGATGGGATCACTGAGCTGGCCGGGTTCCAGTTCGAAGGCCTTGCTGACCACCTCGGCCGGGTATCGCGTATTGTCAGCCGCGATCCAGCCCAGATCGCCGCCCTTCTCGGCCGAAACCGGGTCTTCTGAGACCTCGGTGGCCACGCTGGCGAAGTCTTCTCCGGCCTCTATGCGAGCCTTGGCCTCTTGCACCTTCTTCAATGCGTCTTCTTTTGCCTTGGCAACGGCTTCTTCGGTGGGCGTGGTATCAACGCGGATCAGGATATGGCGAGCGCGCACCCGGTCGTTGGCCTCGTCCTTCTCTTCCACCTGAATGATGTGGAAGCCAAACTCCGTCTTGACTGGCTGACTGATCTCATTCACAGCCAGAGAAAAGGCCGCATCTTCGAACTCTGGCACCATCTGGCCGCGGCTAAACCATCCCAGTTCACCGCCATTGGCCGCCGAACCGGGATCCTGCGAGAGCTCCTGCGCAACCACAGCGAAATCCTCGCCATCAATGATGCGCTTACGGGCCTCAAATGCCTTGGCCAGGGCATCTGCCTCGGCCTTGACCGGGTCCTGAGGATCCGGATTCGCCTGAGCCACGATGGCCCGCACCTTCACCATCTCGGCTGTGGTGTCAAACTCCAGCGGCGCTGCTTCTTGCAGGCGGTCGCGCAACAACTGGGTAGCCACGAGCTGACGGAATTCATCTTCAGTAATGCTGTTTTTACTGCCCAGATCCGCAATGAACTGGTTGTATTGCGACTGAAATTCCTCGGCCGTCAGTGAAGCAGCACCGGCTGGCGCCGTATCGGTGACCGCGGAGCCGGCTTCAGGTGTCGGCGTGGGCGTGGCATTGCGATCGTAGCCGAATTGTTCTTCGATATAAAGCTGTACATCTTCCGGGCTGACACTGACATCATACTGGGCAGCCAGTTGTCGGATTAACGCTTCCTCGATCATCTTGTCCAGCACGGTAAGCGAATAGCTGTCGGGCGAGCTGAGATTGCCCATGAGCTGACTGATGATCGACTGGAAGGGGTTGCCGCCTGTCTGTCCGGCAAACTGCTGGCCAAACTGGATATACTGATTGATCTGATTGACCAGGGTGTCCTGTTCAAAGCGCAGGCGACGCTGGAATTCTATCACCGAGATTTTATCCTGATTGACCGTGGCAATGGCCTTGCGGGGTTTGAACATAAACTCATTCAGAACCCCGGCGGCAATGAGCCCGATCACCAACAGCAGGGTCACGACAGTCACGATCAGGATTCGACGACGCAATTCAGCTTCCCGCTGACGCAGCCGACGATGCCGACGCGGCTCATTCACAGAGGAGGTCTCTTCACTGACTTTCCGTTTTTTCTTTGTCATAATTCTGGAAATCTGGGGAGCGTTGAGGAGATGGGAAAGCAAGAAAAGGCATAGGAAACGAATTCCCTATGCCTCTCTCGCTTAGCACAGCACTGGTTTAGTTGTGGTCCCGGCCATACAGTCGGATATGATCGGCTGTATAAGGCAACAGGGCCAGGAAGCGGGCCCGTTTTATGGCTACAGCCAGGCGGCGCTGATGCTTGGCACATGTGCCGCTGCGCCGACGGCTTACGATCTTGCCATTGCCGCTGAGATAGGGCTTCAGCAGTTCTGGCTTCTTATAGTCGATATAATCGATTTTATCGACGCAGAACGAGCACACCCGCCGGCGCCGGCGGCCACGGGTGGGATTGCGGCGCTGCAGGGGGCGTGAGGGGCGCGGAGGGGGGCTGGCCTGCTGCGGGGCTTTCGCCACAGGTTCTTGCTTGACAACAGTTTCTTCCTGGGGTTCAGGGTTCGGCTGGGTATCTACAGACATGATTTTCTCCATGTTTTACGGGTAAGTGTCAGACGCTGTCAGACCATTTGCGAAACGTTAGAAAGGCAAATCCGGTTCTTCATCAGCGCTAAAGGACCCGCTTTCGCTATAATCATCGTTGCTATGATGGGAGTCGAGGATCAGCATTTCGTTGGCCACCAGCTCGGTACGGTAGTGCCGATGTCCATCATCATCTTCCCAATTACGTGTTTGCAGATAGCCTTCTACATAAACACGTGAGGCTTTTCGCAAAAAACGATGACAGATCTCCGCCAGGTTGCCCCAGGCAATCACATTAAACCACTCGGTCGATTCGCGGCGATCGCCTGCTGAAGTGACCCACGAACGGCTGGTAGCCACACTGAAGGTCGTGTAAGGTTTGCCGCTGGCAGTATAACGAAGATCCGGGTCTCGCCCCAGATTGCCGATAATCATAACTTTGTTGAGTCCGCGTGACATAGTCCTTATCCTTAACGCTTCGTACGGCCTTGCAATCGCAAACGGACCGGCCTAGCTTTCCTTGCGGATCGGCAGTTGGCGCAGAATATCTTCATGAATGCGCATGCTGCGATTCAGCTCGGCCACCTGGTCGCCATCGAGCATGAAATCATACTGGATGTAAACCGCCTCGGTTTGTTTCTGGATGGGATAGGCCAGTGTTTTACGACCCCAGGGGGTCACAGCCGTGATCTCGCCGCCGAGCGACACGATCTTCTCCTGCACCCATTCCGACGTGGCACTGACACCTTCATCATCGAGACGGGGGTGAAACAGCGTCACCATTTCGTATTCGTTTTTCATATTTGGCTCTCCTTTTCTATGGATTTGTCACTGGCCAGCTTCTCCGCCTGCCCGGAAGAATGCGGAAGAAGGACCACTGACAGAAAAGAGCGAGGGGCAGATTTGGGATTCCCCTCGTCACAACCTTATTATTATGCCATAAATAGGATTGCCGCGCCAAATCTTTGAGCCGGTCGGGGGGCTTTCCCCGTAAAAATCATATCCAGGTAGGCCTGCCCACTGTCTTTTCTGCTCTAGTATGACATATAATAGGGGGAGAAACTGGCATCATTGTCTGTCTATCAGAAGGCAGCGCCATCTGTTTGATACTAACTTCTCCGGTGCGTCACTCACTCACCATGCTTGATCCATCCATCCATCTCACATTGCAGCATCACTTCGGGCGCCGGCAACCCGATAGCCAGAGCACGCGCTGTTTGAATGTGCGCCATAAGGACGCTGGTTGCCGCCTGTGCGTGGATCATTGTCCCGTGTCAGCGATCAACCTCAGCGAACGGGTGCCCATTATTCCCACCATTGATCCCCAGGCCTGTATTCGTTGTGGCGTCTGCCTGGTCGTCTGCCCCACCGACGTGTTCAGTCAGGCTCTGCCTCCCGAAGCCACCGTTCTCCGCACAGTCCGCGATTTCCCCCCTGCGCAGGATCTGACCCTCATCTGCCCCCTGCATCCACAGCCTCAGCAAAACCAGGCGCCTCCCCCTCACGTCATCCGCCATCAACGCTGCCTGGCCGCGCTCAGCCTCCCCCAACTGCTGGCGCTCACGGCCGAAGGCCAACGCCATATCTGGCTGGACGACAGCTTCTGCCACGCCTGCCCCATCGGCCGCAACCATGAGATCATGTTGCAAACCCTGATCGGCGGTCGCCATTTGCATGCGGCGTTCGCGCATCCGCTCACCCTGCACAGCCACACCATGGATGCAGCCCAATTGGCAGCGCCGCACCCGGTTCACATCACTGAGATCACCCGACCTGCGTACACGCGCCGCGGCCTGTTCAAGGTCCTGGGTCAGGTCGTGCAACAACGCACCTCCGAGATCGTCGACAACCTGTCTTCGCTGCCGCCTACCGGTCCCGTACCGGTGTCCGAACGCATGCCGCCCCATGTACCCGCCTCCCGCCGGCGGCTGAATCAGCAGGTGCAGGCCCTGGCCGAACAGGGGTCCCCCGGCCAGAGCCAACTCCCCACTGCCGAAGTCCCCTACGGCAACGTGGCTCTCGCTGCCGATCAATGCAGCGGCTGCCAGCTCTGTGCTCGCTTTTGTCCCACCGCCGCCCTGCACTTCGAGAGCGCCGCCAGCACTGAGCAACCCGAC